>JAASTF010000212.1 GCA_021767525.1 Paracoccaceae bacterium | reverse complement strand
GACCCGCTTGATGCCGGCGCGGCCGCGCAGGATCTCTTCGGCCTCGGCCTCGACACCGACCTTGCCGATCTGGAACCGCGGGATGCGCAGCAGCGGGTCGGGGTTCTCGATCCGCTCCAGATCGAAGCTGCTGACGGGGCCCACCCGGCCCACCACATGGGCGAAATCGGGGCCCTGCGGGTAATGGCGGCTCAGCCCGACCTCGGGCGTGACACCGGGCAGCGCGGGCCCGTTGACGGCGACCTTGGAAATCGCGTCCCAACTGACGCGGTCGGCGATGGTAACCGGGGTGTCGCCGCGCACCTCTTCGATGGTTTCGCGCACGCGGGCGATATCCTCGGGCGTCAGATCGACCAGCGCGGCCAGACGGCGCAGCACCAGGTCGGGGTCGCCCGCATCCTCGGGCACCATGGTGATGCGATAGCTGGGGATGTTCTCGGCGATCACCGCGCCGTTGCGGTCGAAAATCTGGCCGCGCGCGGGCGGGATCAGGCGGATATTGATGCGGTTTTCCTCGGCCAGCAGGCGGAACTGGTCGGCTTGCTCGACCTGAAGGTATCGCATCCGCAGGCCCAGCACGCCGACAAAGGCCGCTTGCGCGCCGCCCAGCAGCAGGGCCCGCCGCGTCAGGCGGCGCACGCTGTCCTGGTTGTCTTTCGGGTTGCGCCTCATGTCCGGTGCCCCAACGTGTCAACCTCGCCGGGCGCGGATTTGCGCAGGCCCAGCATGGCCCAGGATAGCAGAACCACCAGCGGGTAGACCAGAACCGTGCCCGCAAGCTGGATCAGCGTCAACGCCAGCGGGGCCTGCGGCACCATGAACAGCGCCGCCAGCATCCGGTAGGCCAGGAACACGCCCGCGACGACGATGGCGACCGACAGCCACTCCATCACGAAAGGCTGGTCGCGTAGGCCGCGCGCCTGGCGTTTCAGCATTTCCGCCCCGCCCAGCACCAGCGCCGCGCCCAGGCCTGGCGGACGCTGGAACAGGAAATCGGCCAGCAGCATCAGCAAAGCGATGGCCAGCGCCGGCACGTATTCCGGCCGCCGCACAGCCCAGGCGAAGGTGATGCAGATCAGGTAATCCGGCGGCGCCAACCGGCGCGGGGTGAATTCCAGCGGCATCAACTGCACCAGGATCAGCGCCAGCCCAAGGCCGATATAGGCCCCACGCATCGTCCACAGCCGCCAGGGCGAGGGATCAATCATCGCCGCCCCCCGTGCTTGGGGCCGCGTTCGCCTCTTCGGCGGGGACGGGATCGGCATCATCGGTCACCGGCACCACCAGCCCGCCGGGGTCGCGCAGCACCTCGGTGCCCGGGTTGCGCAGAACCCGCAGGAATTCCAGCCGTTCGTAATCGGCCGCCAGGCGCACCCGGAGCCGCCCGCCGGGATCCTCGGCCACCTGCCCGACCAGCAAGCCGGCGGGAAAGACGCCGCCATCGCCCGCTGTCACGACCCGGTCGCCCGGGCGCACCACGTCGCGATTCTCGACAAAGGTGATGGGCGGCGCAACGGTGTTGTCGCCCTGAACCAGCGCGCGCTGCCCCGAAGGCTGGATGATCGCCGGAATCCGGCTGGCGCTGTCGGTCAGCAGGATCACCCGCGCCGTATTTTCCCCCACGCCCGAGATGCGCCCCACCAGCCCGATCCCGTCCATCGTGGCCCAGCCATCCAGAATGCCATCGCGCGCACCCACGTTCAGCAGAACGGATTGCCGGAACGGGCTGCCGCTATCGGCCAGCACCACGCCGGTCACATGGGTCAGGCGCGGATCCAGCCGCACCTTGTTCAGGTCCATCAACCGGGCGTTTTCCTGTTCCAGCTGCAAGGCTGCCTCTTTCCAGGCCTTCATCTGCTGCAATTCGCGGCGCAGTTCCTGGTTCTGCTCGACCACGCGCTGATAGCTTTGGAAATCGCGCACCAGGTTGACCGTGGCGGTCAGCGGCGTCAGCGCCCATTCGAAATTCGGCACCACCGCGTCGGTGATCTGGGCGCGGATGCGTTCAACCCGCGGGCTGTCGATCCGCCAAAGCAGGAACACGCCCAACAGGCACAGGATCAGCACCCCCGTCAGCAGCCGCCGCAAGGGTCCGACATAATCCTCGTCTCTGGTCCGTTCCTTTGCCAAGCTTCCCCCTTGGTCAAAAGGTGGGCGCGTCAGCTGTCGTAGTCAATCGCGTGGCGCAGCTGCTTTTCGTATTCCAGCGCCTTGCCGGTGCCCAGCGCCACGCAATTCAGCGACTCGTCGGCGATCGACACCGCCAGGCCGGTCTGTTCGCGCAAGGCAAGGTCCAGATCGCCCAGCAGCGCACCGCCGCCGGTCAGCATCACGCCGCGATCCACGATATCGGCCGCCAGGTCGGGCGGGGTCGCTTCCAGCGCGGTCATCACCGCCTCGCAAATCTGCTGCACGGGTTCGGCCAGCGCCTCGGCCACCTGGGCCTGGCTGATCTCGGTTTCCTTGGGCACGCCGTTCAACAGGTCGCGGCCGCGGATCTGCATCGAGCTGCCGCGCCCGTCATCGGGCATCCGCGCGGTGCCGATGCTGGTCTTGATCCGCTCGGCCGTCGATTCGCCCACCAGAAGGTTCTGTTGGCGGCGCAGGTAGTTGATGATCGCCTCGTCCATGCGGTCGCCGCCGACGCGGACCGAGCGGGCATAGACGATGTCGCCAAGGCTCAGCACCGCCACCTCGGTGGTGCCGCCGCCGATATCCACCACCATGTTGCCCGTGGGATCGGTGATCGGCATGCCGGCACCGATGGCCGCCGCGATGGGCTCGGCGATCAGGCCGGCGCGCCGCGCGCCCGCCGACAGAACCGACTGGCGAATGGCGCGCTTTTCCACCGGGGTCGCGCCGTGGGGCACGCAAACGATGATCTTGGGCTTGGAAAAGGTGCTGCGCTTGTGAACCTTGCGGATGAAATGCTTGATCATTTCCTCGGCCACGTCGAAATCGGCGATCACGCCGTCGCGCATGGGCCGGATCGCCTCGATGCTGCCGGGCGTGCGGCCCAGCATCAGCTTGGCATCCTCGCCCACGGCCAGCACCTTCTTGACACCATCCTTGACGTGATAGGCCACGACCGAGGGTTCCGACAGGATCACGCCGCGCCCCTTGACGTAGACAAGGGTGTTGGCGGTGCCAAGGTCGATGGCCATGTCCGAAGAGAAAAGGCCGGGCATCTTGTCGAAAATTGACATGGTCGGTGGTGTCCCCAGGGTGGCTTGGGTGAAAGCAATTCGAAAAGGCCCGCGACTCTGTCCAGCCCGGGCCGGGTGCCCTTATAAGAAGGTCATGCAGGCAGGAAAAGGCCCCCAGGCGATCAAATCAGCGCCATTCCGCCACTTCCCCCGTGCCGCCGGACGATCAACTTTCCCCGTGCAATGCCTTAATCTTGCCCATAAACGTTGTAAAACCAAAGGCCGATCCGACATAATGTCGTCAGTCATGGTCAATGCCGCGTTAAGGCTTTCCCCGCTAAGAGGGACATGATGCCAGAGCAGCAGCCGGAGCCCGGATGATCGAGTTCGACAATGTCAGCAAGTCCTTCTGGACGGGCACACAGCGCAAGGTGATCCTCGACAAGGTCTCCTTTCGGGTCGAGCTTGGCAATTCCCTGGGCATCCTGGCGCCGAACGGCACCGGCAAGACCACGCTGATCAACATGATGGCAGGGCTGGAAAAACCCGACGAGGGCACGATCCGCCGCGAAGCCAAGATCAGCTTTCCGCTTGGCTTCATGGGCGGGGTCATCAACAAGATCTCGGCGGTGGAAAACAGCCGCTACATCGCGCGGCTTTACGGGCTCGACCCCGATTACGTCGAGGCGTTCTGCCGCTGGATGTGCAATCTTGACGAATATTTCGACCAGCCGCTGGGCACCTATTCGTCGGGGATGCGGGCGCGGTTCTCGTTCGCCTTGATGCTGGCGCTGGATTTCGACATCTACCTGATCGACGAAGGCATGCCGGGCTCGACCGATGTGGAATTCAACCGCAAGGCCAGCGAAATCCTGCAGGAACGCCTGCGCACAACGACGGTGGTGATCGTGTCGCACCAGCCGCAGACATTGGAAAAATTCGCCCGCAGCGCTGCCGTTCTGATGGGCGGTAAGCTATATATGTTCGACACCTTGGAAGAAGCGAAACAGCTCTATGACTACGAAACCCAAGGCTAGGAAATTCCGGATCCGGCGCGCCAGCAGCCCCGCCAGCGAGGCCGCCGCGCCGCGCAAGGACGCCGCCGACACCGCCGTTCCGCCCCGCCGCAACCAGGGCGAGGCCGCGCCGCGTCCGCGCGCAGTGGCCGACGATGCCCAGCCCCAAACCCCCGCGCCGCAAAAACCCGCCGCGCGCAGCGGGCAGGTCAGCTCGGCCCAGGAAATGAGCGTCGACGCGCAGATCGACGCCATCCGCCGTGAGGGGCTGACCGGCCGGCAATTGCGCATGGCCCGCCGCGTGGCGCAGAAACACGGGCTGGCGCCGACATCCGATTTCGACGCGGTGCGCCTGCTGCGCGCCGCGGGCATCGACCCGTTCCAGCGCGCCAACATGCTGGAGCTTGTGGTGCCCGAGGGCGAGCACGGCACCGGCGACGGCGGCGTGACACCGCCGAACGGCCTTCAGATCGCCACCGCCAAGGTGCCCGCCGACCGCGTGCAACTGCCGCAAACGGTGCCATCGGGCGACCGCAACCTGCCCTCGACCGAACTCAGCCCGGCGGAACGCCGCGCCGGTGAAATCCGCGGCATCCAGCGCGACATTGCCCGCCGCCGGCGGCGCAAGCTGGCGCTGCTGGTCACGCGGCTGGCGTTTTTCGTGTTCCTGCCCACGCTGATCTGCGGCTGGTATTTCTACAATATCGCCACGCCGATGTACGCCACCAAGTCCGAATTCCTGGTGATGCAGGCCGACGCCCAGGGCGGCGGCGGTATCGGCGGCCTGCTGACCGGCACGCAATTCGCCACCAACCAGGACAGCATCGCCACCCAATCCTACTTGCAATCGCGCGACGCGATGCAGCGCCTGAACGAGGATCTGGGCTTCAAGGCGCATTTCAGTCAGGATTTCATCGACCCGGTGCAGCGCCTTGGCGACGACGCCACCGACGAGGCCGCCTACAAGATCTACAAGAAAAACGTGAAGATCGGTTATGACCCGACCGAGGGCGTGATCCGCATGGAGGTCGTGGCTGCCGATCCCACCGTCAGCGCCGAGTTTTCGCGCCACCTGATCGATTATGCCGAACAGCGGGTCGACCAGCTGAGCCGCGAAAAACGCGAAGACCAGATGCGCGACGCCCGTCAAAGCCTGGAAACCGCCAAACTGGAACGTCGCGAGGCGCAGCAGGCGCTTGTGGCCCTGCAGGAAAGCACGATCCTCGACCCCGAGGGCGAGATCGCCAGCATCCGCTCGCTTATTGGCGCGTTGGAAACCCAGCTGGTCGAGAAAAAGCTGGAGCTGAACACCCAGCTGTCCAACAGTCGCCCCAACCGCGCGAAGGTCGACAGCCTGCGCACCGAGGTCAACCTGCTGGAGCGCGAACTGGCCGAGCAGAACAGCCGCCTGACCGATGCCACCGCCGGCGACAATTCGCTGGCGCAGAAAGCCTCGGAAATCCAGATGGCACAGGCGGATCTGGCCACCGCCGACCTTTTCCTGCAATCCGCGCTGCAGAACATGAAACAGACCGAGCTTGAGGCCAACCGCCAGGTGCGCTACCTCACCACCAGCGTCGAACCCGTCGCCCCGGATGAACCCACCTATCCGCGCAAGTTCGAAAACACGAT
>JAASTF010000211.1 GCA_021767525.1 Paracoccaceae bacterium | reverse complement strand
TCGACAATGGCGATCGACCTGGTGAACAGCCCCGATGCCGGCAGCTATGACCTGTCCAGCCTGACCGCCATCGGCGGCGGCGGCGCCGCCATGCCCGAGGCCATCGCCAAGAAACTGCACGACCTGACCGGCCACGACTACATCGAAGGTTACGGCATGTCGGAAACCATGGCCGCCACCCATATCAACCCGGTCACCGCCCCGCGGCGGCAATGCCTAGGCATCCCGGTGTTCGACGTGGACAGCCGCGTGGTGCATCCCGAAACCCTGCAAGAACTGCCGCAGGGCGAGGTGGGCGAAATCGTGACATGCGCGCCGCAGGTGTTCCTGGGCTATTGGCAGCGCCCCGAGGAAACCGAAAAGTCGTTTTTCCAGATGGATGGCAAGCGGTTCCTGCGCACCGGCGACCTGGGGTATATCGACAAGCAGGGCTATTTCTACATGGTCGACCGCGTGAAGCGGATGATCAATGCCAGCGGCTTCAAGGTGTGGCCCGCCGAGGTCGAAGCGCTGATGCATCATCATCCCGATATCGCCGAGGTCTGCATCATCGGCACCCACGATCCGCGCCGGGGCGAAACCGTCAAGGCGGTGGTCGTGCCGCAACAGGCCGCCCGCGACCGATTGACCGAGGCCGGCATCATCGACTGGTGCCGCGCCGAAATGGCGGCCTACAAGTGCCCCACCGTGATCGAATTCGCCGACAGCCTGCCCAAATCGGGCAGCGGCAAGGTGCTGTGGCGCGAGCTGCAAGAGCGCGAGACGCAAAAGAAGGGGGCGGCTTGACCTTCGGTCAGCCGATACATTAGGGCCTCACGGGCCTTCAGGGACGGGACGACGAGTGTGAGAAAGCGACTTCAGGATCAGGCGGAAAGCCACGAGATCGAGAACGGCGACCGCCAATTCGTGACCGCGCTGCATCGCGGTCTGGATATCCTGCGCGCCTTTACCCCCGACGACCGGATGGGCCTGGGCAACCGCGAACTGGCGGCGCGCACGGGCCTGCCCAATTCCACCGTGTCGCGGCTGACCTACACGCTGCTGAAACTGGGCTACCTGATCTACGACGATGCAACGGGCCGGTATCGCATGGGCGTGCCGGTGCTGGGGCTGGGCTATGCCTGCCTGGGCGGCATCAAGGTGCGCGAGGCGGCGCAGCCCCTGATGCAGCAACTGGCCGACGAATGCGGCGACGGCGTTCTGGTCGCCTTGGGCGGGCGCGACGACCTGACCATGACCTATATCGCGGCGGCGCGCGCGGCGCGGGGCATGATCTCGCTCCAGCTGAATGTGGGGTCGCGCATTTCGCTGGGACGCTCGGCAATGGGCCGCGCCTATCTGGCCGCCGCCAAACCCGATGAACGCGCCGAATTGATGACCCGGCTGGCCGACAAGGCCGGCCCCGACCGCTGGCCCGCGCTGAAAGCGGGGATCGACGACGCGGCCGAGCAGATCCGCACCCGCGGTTTTTATTGCAACATGGGCGAGTGGCAGAACGACATCAACGCGGTGTCGGTGCCGTTCCCGTCGCCGCAGGGCGATGGGCCGCCGATGGCCTTCAACCTGGGCGGCCCGGCCTATGTGCTGCCGCGCGAACGGCTGGAAACCGAGCTGGGCCCCAAGCTGTTGCAACTGGTCAACACGGTCAAGCACATCCGCGAATAGGCCCTGATCAGGGCACCAGCACCAGCTTGCCCACGGCCCCGCGGCCCAGCACGCGGGCCAGCACGTCGGCGGCGTCTTTCAGCGGATAACGCCCTTCGATCAGCGGCTTGACCTGGCCCTTTTGATACCAGCCCAACAGCTCGTCCATGTTCTGGGCGTAGACCTGCGGCTCGAACCGGGTGAAGTTGCCCCAGAACACGCCCACCAGGGCATATTCCTTGACCAGCGTCAGGTTGATCGGCAGCTTCGGGATCTCACCACTGGCAAAGCCGATCACCAGCAGTCGGCCATTGCGCGCCATCGCGCGCGAACAGGCGTCGAACGCCGCACCGCCCACCGGGTCATAGACAACATCGGCGCCCTTGCCATCGGTCAGCGCCTTGATCTGATCCTTCAGATCGTCATAGCCGATCACCTCGTCCGCGCCGTTTTCGGTGCAGATCGCGCGCTTTTCCTCGGACGAGGCGACGGCGATCACCCGTGCGCCCATGATCTTGCCGATCTGGATCGCGGCCAGCCCCGTGGCGCCCGCCCCGCCCAGCACGACCAGGTTTTCGCCCCGCTGCAAGTTCGCGCGCTGTTTCAACGCGTGATGCGAGGTGCCAAAGGCCACCATCAGCGCGCAGACATCCGCGGCATCCATATCGCCGATCGGGAACACGCGCGTTGCGGGGGCCGCGACCTTTTCGGCATAGCCGCCCAGCGTGCAGATCGTCGCCACCCGGTCGCCCGGCTTGACGGTGGTGACGGCATCGCCCACCGCCTCGACCACGCCGGCGGCCTCCATCCCCGGCACGAAGGGGTGTTCCGGGCGGCTTTGGTATTTGCCCTGCACCAGCAGACCGTCGGGGTAATTGACGCCGGCGGCCTCGACCCGGATCAGAACCTCGTCGGGTTTGATCTGCGGATCGGGCATGTCGCCGTATTCCAGCTGATCGAGCGGCGCGAATTCGTTGCAGATGATGGCTTTCATGGCGGCGTCTCCTCCCGTGGCGCGTGCGTTTGGGGCGCAGCCTAGGGCAGCGGCAAGGGCCGCTCAACCACCCCCGCGCGGCCCGGGCGTATGACGCAACGGAATTTCGGCCTGCGGAAAAAGCCCAGCAAACACGGGGGGCGACGCCCGGAATTTCCTGTTGGCATTCCCGCACACGGCGCTAATCTCCGCCCCCAATAGGGAGCATAAGGGAGGACAAGCCATGCAAGGCATGATGCAGAATCGGCCGCTGCTGATCAGCAATATCCTGGAATACGCAGCCGAGGCGCACAAAGAAGGCGAAATCGTTTCCGTCCGCACCGAGGGCGACAAGCACCGCCAGACCTACCCGCAGACGTTGAAGCGCGTGTACCGCCTGGCCAACGCCCTGAAAGAGCTGGGCGTCGAGAAGGGCGACCGCGTGGCGACCCTGGCCTGGAACGGCTATCGCCATTTCGAACTGTATTACGCGATCTCGGGGCAAGGCGCGATCTGCCACACGATCAACCCGCGCCTGTCAGCCGAGCAGCTGATCTATATCGTCAACCATGCCGAGGATAAGCTGCTGTTTCTCGATACCACCTTCGTGCCGATCATCGAGGGCGTGAAAGACGAGCTGCCGAAGGACCTGCGCTTTGTCATCATGACCGACCGCGCGCATATGCCGGACAACAGCTTTGACGCGCTGTGTTACGAAGACCTGCTCGAGGGCCAGCCCGAAAGCTTTGACTGGCCCGAGTTCGATGAAAACACCGCCGCGGCGCTGTGCTATACCTCGGGAACCACGGGCAATCCCAAGGGCGCGCTTTATTCGCACCGCTCGACCGTGCTGCACGCGATGATGCTGGGCGGCATGGTGATGGGCCAGGCGATCCCGCCCGAGGCCAAGGTGCTGCCGGTCGTGCCGCTGTTCCACGTCAACGCCTGGGGCCTGCCCTATGCCTCGCCCATGCTGGGCTATTCGCTGGTGATGCCGGGCCCGGCGCTGGACGGGGAAAGCCTGTTCAAGCTGATGGACGAAGAAGAGGTGTATTCGGCCTGGGGCGTGCCCACGGTCTGGCAGGGCCTGCTGGGCGAAATCGACAAGCAGGGCCGCAAGCCCAAGACCTTTGCCGACGTGGTGGTGGGCGGCTCGGCCGCGCCGCGCAAGATGATCGAAACCTTCGAAAAGATGGGCGTTAACGTGGGCCACGCATGGGGCATGACGGAAATGAGCCCCATCGGCACCCACGGCAACATGCCCAGATGGGTGCAAGAGCTGCCGTTCGACCAGATGATCGACGTCAAGGCCAAGCAGGGCCGCCGCGCCTTTGGCGTCGACCTGAAGATCGTCGATGAAGAGGGCAACCGCCTGCCCCATGATGGCAAGGCGGTGGGCGAGCTGTATGTGCGCGGCAACACCATCGTGTCGGGCTATTTCAAGAATGACGAGGCCACGGCCAAGGCGATCGACGCCGAGGGCTGGTTCGGCACCGGCGACGTCGCCTCGGTCGACGACAACGGTATCCTGAACATCCAGGACCGGTCGAAAGACCTTATCAAGTCGGGTGGCGAGTGGATTTCCTCGATCGACCTGGAAAATGCGGCCATGTCGCACCCGGGCATCGCCAGCTGCGCCGCCGTCGCCATGCCCCACCCCAAATGGGACGAGCGCCCGGTGCTGATCGCCGTGGCCGCGGGCGAGGACAAGCCTTCGCTGGACGAGCTGCACCAGCATATGTCCGAGCATTTCGCCAAGTGGCAGTTGCCCGACGACGTGATCTGGACCGACGCGCTGCCGTTGACGGCCACTGGCAAGGTGTCAAAGCTGACGCTGCGCCAGCAATACGCCGACTACAAGCTGCCGGACCTGCGCTAAGGCAGGCCGCAGGCAGGGCGCCGCCGCGCGCCCTGCCGTAGCGTTATACGTCGCGGGCGGCTTGACCCCTGCGCAAAGATGCGTTTGCTTGGATGCCTGAACGGAAATTCTTTTCGCACTGCGAAAAGACTATGCAGAAGGGGAGGACTGCATGGCCGACACGGATGCCGCGCTGGACGCGTTCCGCGCCGATATCGCCAAGTGGATCGAAACCGCCTGCCCCGCCTCGCTGCGCGGGCGCCAGATGAGCGAGGACATGATCGTCTGGGGCGGCCGCAAATGGCAATTCAAGGACCCCGCGCAAAAGGAATGGCTGGCCGCCGCGATCGACCGTGGCATGACCGCCCCGCGCTGGCCCACCGAATACGGCGGTGCGGGCCTGAGCCGCGCACAGGAAAAGATCTACCGCGAGGAAATGGCTCGCCTGCAGGCCCCGCCCCCGCTGGAAAGTTTCGGCCTGTGGATGCTGGGCCCGGCGCTGTTGGCCTTTGGCAACGACGCGCAAAAGGCCGAACATCTGCCGAAAATCACACGGGGCGAGATTCGCTGGTGCCAGGGCTATTCCGAGCCGGGCGCGGGCAGCGACCTGGCCAACGTCCAGACCCGGGCCGAGGATATGGGTGACCATTTTCTGGTGAATGGTCAGAAAATCTGGACCTCTTACGCCGACAAGGCCGACTGGATCTTTGCGCTGGTGCGCACCGACCGCGACGCGCCCAAGCACAAGGGCATTTCCTTTCTGCTGATGGATATGGACAGCCCCGGCATCACCACCCGGCCCATCCGCCTGATCAGCGGCAAGTCGCCATTCTGCGAAACCTTCTTCGACAATGTGAAGGTGCCCAAAGAGAACCTTGTGGGCGAGCTGAACCGCGGCTGGGATATCGCGAAATACCTGCTGACGCATGAACGCGAGATGATCGGCGGCGGCGGGCGCGGCTTGCTGGGCGGCCGGTCGCTGGGGCAGTTCCTGGGCGATCTGGACGGCGCGATGGACGATCCCGTGCTGCGGACCGAGGCGATGGAATGCGAGGTGAACAGCCTGGCCTTCGCCATGACGATGGAACGCTACAAGGACCAGGCCGAGGCCGGCCAGGGCGTGGGCAATGCATCGGCCATGCTGAAATATTACGGCACCGAGCTGAACAAGCGCCGCTACGAGCTGTTGATGAAGGCCGCCGGCGCCGAGGCGCTGGAATGGGACGGCCCGCATGGCGGGCTGGCGCCCGAATGGCTGCGGACCAAGGCCAACTCGATCGAGGGCGGCACGTCCGAGGTGATGCTGGACATCATCGCGAAACGCGTTCTCGAAC
>JAASTF010000019.1 GCA_021767525.1 Paracoccaceae bacterium | reverse complement strand
TGGCCCAGCAGGCTGTCCTCGACAACGACGGGCGCGGCAAAGCTGCGCGTGCCGCTGTTGGTCACGGTAAAGCTATAGTCGATCGTGTCGCCGACCTCGGCAAAGCCCGTTCCCGGTGCGGCGGATTTCACAAGGCTAAGCGCAGGCACACCCGCATCGGGGATCGTTTCCGATGTCACCGGCGAGCGCGTCACGCCATCGCTGACACTGGCCAGGTTGGTCACGCTGCCCAGGTCCACATCGGTGGCCGTGACGGTGTAAACCCCGGTGCAGGTCAGGCTGTCGCCCGGGGCAAGCCCGCCCGCCGGCACCGCGTCACAAGACAGGTCGGCCGGGTCGATCAGGTTGTCGGTGACGGTGAAGGGACCGGCCAGCGTGACATTGCCGCTGTTGGTAACGGTGTAGGTATAGGTGATCTCGGCCCCGGTGAAATACGCGGTCGCAGGCACAGGCTGCGCGGTTTTCACAAGTTCCAGCGCCGGCGACTGCACCGCCGCAACGGTGGTGCTGGCCGGGTCCGAGCGGGTGCTGCCCGCCCGCGCGGTGGCGGTGTTGTCGATTGCGCCGGCGTCAAGATCGTCCTGGGTTGCGGCATAGCTGCCGGTGCAGGTCAGCGTCGCACCGGGCGCCAGCCCGCCGACCGGCAGCGCCGGGCACGCGACGCGCCCCCCGGCCCCGTCGATCAGCGGGTCGTCGATCACGACCGGATCGGTGACGGTGACATTGCCGCTGTTGGTCACGTCGAACGCGAACAGCAGGCTGTCCCCGACGGCCGCGAAACTACCCGGGCTGGCTGCATCCAGGCGCTTGACCAGGGCCAGGGCGGGTTCGGGCGCGATCAGGTATTCGGTGGGATCGCTGCTGGTGTTGCCGTCAGCATCGTCGCCGTCATCGGTAATGTCGCCAAGCGGCGATCCGACCGGCGGCGTGCCGACGACGCGCGCGCTGTTGCGCACACCGCCCGCGTCGATATCGGCCTGGGTCAGAACGTGACTGACGGTGTAGGTCGCGACCTCGCCCGGCAGCAGCAGCCCCGCCGACGACCCTTGCGAGGCGCCGGTAAAGACCGGCGTGGCCAGTGGCACCACGGTGCCGTCGGCGCGGGCAAAGCTGTCTTCGTCGATGGCAACGTCGCTGAGGGTGACATTGCCGGTATTGGTGACGGTGATGACGAATTCCAGCACGCTGCCCGGTGCCTCGCCCGCCGAAACAAGGCGTTTTTCCCCCTCGATCCCCGGCGCGGCCGGGATCGCAACAAGCGTCGGGTTGCCGTCGCCATTGGCCGGCACGCCGTCATCGGACAAGTCGCTGACGATTGCGCCGTCCGGCGACAGTCCACGGGCCTCGACCTGGTTCGACACGCCACCCGCGTCGATGTCATCCTGGCTGACCTCATGGGTCGCGCCGTAGGTCCAGGTTTCACCGACCTCGAGCACACCGGCAACGCCGCCGTCGCCGGACAGCAGCACCGGCGCTGCGGCCAGCGCGATCACCGTGCCGTCGTTGCGGCGCAGGGTGTCGCGCAGGGTGATGCCGGTCAGGCTTTGGTTGCCGGTATTGGCGACGGTGATGGTAAAGGGCAACGTTTCACCAGCGACCGGCGGTGTCGACAGGCCAGCGGTGTCGACGGTCTTGACCGCGGTCAATGCCGGGGCGGGCGGCGCCAGCGTGACGCTGGCGCTGTCGCTTGCGCCAACCGGCGCGCCATCGGCGGATTGCGCGGTCAGCGTGGCGATGTTTTCCAACGGCGCCTGCGCATCGATATCGGCCTGGGTGACGGTATAGCTGGCGCTGAACGTCACCACATCGCCGGGCGCCAGGCTGTCCCAGCTGCCGTTCACCTCAGTATCGGTGCTGTCATCCGCCGGGGCGGCGTCGGTGGTCAGCGCCTCGCCTGCGACGGCCAGGGCGATCGTGCCGCCGGCATTGCTGTGATCGTCGGCGATAGAGATGGCCGACACGGTCTGGTTGCCGGTATTCGTCACCGCGTAGCTGTAGGCGATGACATCGCCCGCTGCCGCGCCCTCGGTCACCGAGGGGGTCTTGACCAGCTCAAGCGCGGGGGCGCGCGCCAAGGGAACGGCCGTCGGGTCATTGGCCGGATCACTGTCGCCATTGCCGTCGGTCGCGCCAGAATCGTCGTCGGACACGGCACCGACGCCACCGCCCGCGGCATCGCGCGCGCTGACCGTGACGCTGTTCGCCACGCCGCCAGCATCCAGCGCAGCCTGTTCCAGCACATAGCTGGCGCGATAGGTCCAGACCTCGCCCACATCCAGCGCCCCGTCGCCATCCGTGTCGCCCGATACAAGGGCCGGCGCCGTTGTCAGGGTCAGGGGGTTGCCGTCGGCATCGGTCAGCGTGTCGGTCAATGCCAGGTCGGTCAGTGTCTGGTTGCCGGTGTTTTCAACCGTGATGACAAAGCCCAGCGTTTCGCCGGCAACCGGCGGGGTGCCAAGCGCCGACAGGTCGGCGCGCTTTTGCACATCCAGCGCGCCTGCACCGGGCAAGGGCGTGACGGTCGGATCGTCCGCGCCGGAGGCGGCGCTGTCGTCGTCGGACAGGTCGGAAACCTGAGCGCCATCGGGGTCGGTGCCGCTGGCGGTGGCCTGGTTGGTGACGGAGCCCGCATCCAAATCGTCCTGCGTCAGCGTATAGGTGCCGGTGAACACAACGGCGCCGCCCCCTGGCGCCAGATCGATCACGGCCGCATCGCCGCCCAGGTCGGCGCCACCGCTGGCATAGGTCGGCACCGGCGCCGACCCCGCCCCGGCAAAGCCGGTTTCGCTTACCGCAAGGTCGAACAGGGTCTGGTTGCCTGTATTCGTCACCGTGTAGCTATACGTGATCGTGTCGCCCGCATCGGCGCGGCCATCGCCGCCGTCGTTCAGCGTGGCGGTCTTGACCAACGCCAAGCCGGGCGCGCCCGACAGCGCCACGGTCACTGGCGCATCCAGCGTATCGGTGACCGGCTGGCCCTGCGGGTCTTGCGCGGTCGCGGTCACGGTGTTTTCGATGCCGCCAGCATCTATTGCAGGCTGCGTCAGCGTAAAGCTGGCGGTGTAAACCCAGGCCTCGCCCAGATCCAGCGCACCGTTGCCATTCGCATCGCCTGCGGTCAGAACCGGCACCGCATCCAGCGCAAGCGCCCCGCCATCGGCATCGTTCAGCGTGTCGGTCAGCACCGGCGCGGTCAGGGTCTGGTTGCCCGTGTTCGTCACCGTGATCGTAAAGCCGACCTGCTCGCCCAGTTGTGCCGGATCGCTCAGCGCGCCGGCATCTGCGGTCTTCGTGACCTCAAGCGCCGGGGTCTTGGCCGCTGTCGGCACGCTTGCCGTGGCGCTGTCGACAGGCGGTGTCGTGCCCGCCGGCCCGGTGCCCGTGACGGTGGCGGTGTTTTCCAGCGTCACCTGCTGGTCGATATCGTCCTGCGTCACCTCATACGTAGCGGTAAAGCTGGCCGAGTCGCCGGGTTTCAGAACGCTCCAGACCCCGTTGGCAGCCACCGCATCGGTCGACGTGCCGACCTCTTGCAGGTCGCCGGACAGGCTTTCGCCGCCCACGGCCAGCGCAATGGTGCCTGCCGCGCTGCTGTGCTGATCGCTGACCGTCACATCCTGCAAGCTGACATTGCCGGTGTTGGTCACGGTGTAGGTATAGGTGATCACCTCGCCCGCCGCGCCGGCAACCGAGGCCGAGGGCAGCTTGGTCAGGCTTAGCCCCGGGGTCTGGGTGACGGGGATCGTCAGGCTGTCGCTGGCTTCGGGCGCGCCGGGCGGCACCTCGGGGCTGGTGACCGTGGCGGTGTTCGTCACGGCGCCCGCATCAAGATCGTCCTGCGTCACGCGATAGGTGGCGGTGCAGTCGTAGCTTTCGTTCGGGGCCAACCCACCCACGGGCAGCCCGGCGCAGGCAAAGGTGCCGATCTTGTCATCGGTGATCTGCGGCACATCGAACAGGGTGATGTTGCCGGTATTGGCCACGGTGAAGGTATAGGTCACGACCTCGTCCCACGCGGTCACGGCCGTTGCAGCCGAAGACTTCACCAGCGTCAGTGCAGGTTCGTGCAGCGGACCGCGCACCTGGTTCGGCGCGGTTACGACAATGTCGGGCTGACCGGGCTGTGCAGGCGTTGCGGTGACCGTGGCGGTGTTGTCGATCACGCCGAAGGTGTCGGCGCCCACGGTTAGCGGCCGATCGATATCCGCCTGGGTCACGACATAGGTAAAGACGCAGCTGCTGTCGGTGGCGCCAGGCGCCAGAGTGGCAATGGTGCAGCTGGCCGGTGTCACGTCCAGAACATCGTCGATGCGCAGGTCGGTCAGGGTGATGTTGCCCTGGTTGGTCACCGAGATGCGGTATTTCACCTCTTGGCCCGGCGCGTCGAAGGGATCGCCCTCGAACGCGGATTTCACTGCCGACATCTGGATCAGCGGCGCGGCCAGCGACACGGGCAGCGTATCGCTGCCGCTGACGGTCACGCCTTGCGGGCTGGTGCCCTGGGCGCTTGCCGTGTTGGAAAAGGATTGCCCGTCGAAATCCGCCTGGCCCAGCCGGTAAGAGCCGGTACAGCTCAGCCGGTCACCCGGTGCCAGCACCACGTTGGCGGGCGCGGGGTCGATCACACCACCCACGCCAGGCACGACCGCGCAGGAAAGCGCCGGCAACAGCGGGTCGTTGATAGTCACGCCGCTAAGCGTCTGGTTGCCGCTGTTGGTGGCGCTGATTTCGAATTGCAGAAGGTCGCCCGCCGCGGCGGGATCGGGCGTGCCGGGCAGAAGGCTTTTCTGCACCAGCAGGCCCGGGTTTGTGTCGGCGGTCACGCTGGCCGAGGCCTCGGGCGAGGTGACGCGGGTGGCCGAGGGCGAGGCCGGCGGATACAGCGTTTCGGCGCTGGCCACGTTGGTCAGAATGCCCGCGTCAAGATCGGCCTGGGTTACGGTATAGTCGAACTCGCAGGTGATCGAGCCGCCCACCGTCAGCGCGGGCACACCGCCACCGGCAGCAGCCTTGCAGACCTGTGCGCCGATCTTGTCGTCGGCAATACCGATCTGGCCGGTCAGGTCGACATTGCCGGTATTCGTCACGGTGAAGCGATAGGTGTAGACATCGGTCGTGGCGCCAAAGGCCGCGGGGCCGGCGATCACCTCTTTGACCAGCGACAGGGCGGGGCTGGCGTCGACGGGATAAATCGCGTCATCGGCGGGCGACACGACCGGCGCGCCATCGAAGCTGCCGCTGACGCGCACAACATTCGTGGCCGCGCCCAGGTCGATATCGTTCTGCGTGACGGTGTGGCTGGCCGAGCAGGCAAAGTTGGCGCCGGGCGCCAGGTCGACCGCGTCGGCACCGCCGCAATTGATCGCCGCCGAGAGCACAAGGCTGTCGTCGAAGGTAAAGGGCGCGGCGATCGTGACGTTGCCGGGGTTCGACACGATGATCTCGTATCCCAATACCTGGCCGATCTGGTAGGTCGGGTTGACCAGCGCGCCAAGGGCCACGCCGTCGACGGTTTGCAGCGTCTTGACCACGCCCAGCGCGGCGGTCTGGACCGCGTTGACGGTGGCGGTGTCGGTCGCGGTGACAGGGGCGCCGTCGAACAGCGTGGTGGCCGTGCCAAGGTTCGTGACCGACCCTGCGTCAAGCGCCGCCTGATCCGCGCTCCAGGTTTGTTCGCAGGTCACGCTGTCGCCGGGGGCCAGCGGCGCGGCGGAGCAGGTCAGCGTGCCGGGAATTTCGCTGTCGGTGACCAGGATCGGATCAGTGGTGGTCACGTTGCCGTCATTGGTCACCACATATTCGAAAACGATGGTGTCCCCCACCGCCGCGTAGCTGGAGGGCGAGGTGCTTTTGACGCGCTTTTCAAGGCGCAGGGCGGGGTCTTGCACCAGCCCCACGGTCACGCTGTCGGGGGTCGAAGTGACAAAGGCAAAGGCCGGGTCGCCGGGGTTTTGCGGCACCAGCGGCTGGGTGACGCTGGCGCTGGCGATGTTGGTCACGCTGCCCGCGTCCAGATCGGCCTGGGTGACCACGTAGGTGCCGGTGCACTGGATCGCGGCGCCGGGCGCCAATCCGCTGGGCGGCAGGGCCGGGCACTGGACCGAAGCGATCTTGTCGTCGTCGACCGAGATCGGCGCGGTGATCGTGATGTTGCCGCTGTTGGTCACATCATAGGCAAACTCCAGCGTCTGGCCCACCAGATCCAGCGACGGCGCGACCGAGGTAAAGGTCTTGGCGATCGACAGGGCCGGCGCCTGGGCGGGGCCGGTCACCGTGACGCTGTCGCTGCCCGAAACCGGGCTGCCCTGCCCCGCCGTCTGGCCCTTAACGCTGACCGTGTTCACATAGCTGCCCCGGTCGATATCGGCTTGATCGAACGTCTTTGTCGCGGTCAGGGGCGTGGTGCCGTCGGCGCAGAAATCGCCCGGCCCCTGCAACGCATCGCCCGGCGCCAGGTCGGGCAGCGCGCAGGTCAGCCCAAGGTCGGCATCGTCCAGCGTCAGGCCGACAAGCGTTACGTTGCCGGTGTTTTCGATGCGGAACGTATAGGTTTCAGTGTCGCCCAGCCCGGCAAAGCCGGCGCCGGCCTCGGCCGCCTTGGTGACGGTCAGCGCCGGGGCCTCGGCCGGGCCCGGCAGGGTCAGGCTGTCGGATTGCGGCGCGGGCGCGGCCACGCCGGGCGGCGCGTCGCCCGTGGCGGTGGCTGTGTTGTCAAGCTGGCCGGCATCCACATCCGCCTGGTCGATCGTGTAGATGGCGGTGCAGGCCGTGCCACTGGTCTGGCCGGGCAACAGCGTGCCGATGGCGCAGCTGATCGGGCTGCCGAAAAAGGGATCGTCGACCGCGACATTCGACAATGTGACAGTACCCGAATTGGTGACCGTGAAGGTATAGGTCACGGTTTCGCCCGCCTGCGCAAAGGCTGGCACATCCGCCGTCTTGTCCAGCGTGAAAGCCGCGATGCGCGCCGGGCCTGGCAAAGTCAGCGTGTCGGTATCGCTGGCACCCGGCGCGGTCACTTGCGCCGAATTGTCAATCTGGCCCGCGTCAACATCGTCTTGGGTGACCGTATAGGCCAGCGTGCAGGCATCGCTGACCGCGCCCGGCGCCAGCGTGCCTATGGCGCAGGAATAGCCCGGCACCAGCGCGTCGGTCACGGTGGCGCCATCGATGGTCAGCACACCGGTGTTTTCGACCGAAAAGCGGTAGGTCACAACCTCGCCCGCCGCGATGAACGAGGACCGGTCAGCCGATTTGGTCAGGGCGATCTGCGGCACGACGCCGGGATCGATCAGGGCCACGGCAGTATCTGTGTGCGTGACCTGCTGGCCGGTCCGGGTGCTGCCGATGGCGGTCGCGGTGTTCTGCACCTGGCCCGCGTCCAGATCGGCCTGGGTTACCTGGTAGGTTCCCGTGCAGCTGGTCGTGGCCCCGGGCGCCAGATTGGTCAGATCGCACCCGACCAAAGCGACCCGCGGATCGCTGACCGCGACCGAGCTTAGGGTCAGCGGCCCGGTATTCTCGACCGTGAAGGTATAGGTGAGCGTATCGCCCACGGCGGCGAAACTGCCGGCAACGGACTTGGTGAACACCATGGACGGCGACGCCACGACCGGCGTTTCGGCGCTGGCCGAATTCGAGGTCGTAACGACCCCGCCGCCATCGACAACGGCGGCGACCGCCGTGTTCGTGATGGCGCCGCTGTCGAATTCGGCCTGGGTCACGCCGACGCGCTGCCCGAAGCACAGGAAACTGTCGCCGGGGTTCAAAAAGTCGGGCTGGTTCACGCAATCATCGAACGCGGTCAACGCCGGGTCGGTCACGGTGATGGTGCTGTTCGACTTGACGATCTGCGCGGTGCCTTCGTTCACCACCTCGAACTGGTAGGTGATCGTATCGCCAAGCGCGGTGACCGGCCCGCTGGTGACGGTTTTGGCCAGCGAAATCTCGGTCGACAGGTCCGGCGCGATGGTCGCGCTTTCCTGGTTCGACAGGGTCGCCCCGGCGGCAGCCGTCGCGGTGTTCGTGACCTGGCCCGCCGCCACATCCGCGGCCGTCAGCACGTAATCGGCCGAACAGCTTAGGGTCTGACCGACGGCCAGCGGCGTCGCACCACAATCGAAGGTGCCGATCTTGTCATCGGTGATGGTGATAAGGTCGACCCCGTTCACCGCGGTGCTGAACGCGACATTGCCGGTATTGGTGACATCGAAATCGTAGCTGATCGTGCGACCGACCTGGAACTGCGGCGCGGGCACGTTCGGGGCGCTCTTGGTCAGCGTCAGCGCGGGGCGCTGATCGGCGGGCACGGTCACGCTGCCGCTGGCGTCAAGCGGCGTGCCGGTGGCCGGTTCGGTCACCGTCACGGTGGCGGTGTTGGTCACACCGCCGGCATTCAGGTCGGCCTGCGTGACCGCATAGGGGGCCGAGGTGCAGACAAGGCTGGCGCCGGGTGCGATCTGCATCGCCGGGCAGGTTACGCCGACCAGCGGATCGGTGATCTGCACCGCATCAAGGGTGGTGTTGCCGGTGTTCAGCAGCTCGAACTCGAACAGCAGCGTGTCGCCCACAGCATCGAAACTGCTGGCCGAGCCTGCCGCAAGCCGCTTGGACATGGCCAGCCCGGTGGTGATCACCGCGTCGACCGTGGCGCTGTCGGTCTGGCTGGCGGTCAAGCCGTCCTGGGTGATCTGGGCGCTGGCGGTGTTCACCACCTGGCCGGCATCCAGATCGTCCTGGTCGACCGTATAGCTGGCGGTGCAGATCGCCGAGCCCCCGGGCGCCAGCGGCCCCGCCGGGCAGCTTAGGTTGCTGATCTGCGGATCGGTGATCGTTGGCAGCGCCGAAAGGGTGACCGTGCCGGTGTTCACGATAACGAACTCGTACCCGATCTGGTCACCCACGCTGTCGAAATCTGCGGTGGTCGCGGTCTTGTCGAAGGTGAAATCCAGCACCGGCGCCGGGCCGGGCAGCGCCAGCGCGTCGCTGTCCGAAACCGTGCCGCCGGCCGGCGTGCGGGCCGTCGCCTGGGCCAGGTTGTTCAACCAGTTGGCGCTGCTGCCGGTGTTCTGGGCAAAGGTATCGATATCGCTTTGCTGCACCGTGTAGCTGCCCGTGCAATCGAAAAACGCACCGGGAAGAAGGTCGGGCGGCGTGCAAGTGAACCCGGCGATCAGGCTGTCGGTCACGGCGATATCGCTAAGCGTGGTGTTGCCGGTGTTGCTGATGCGGATCGTGTAAGGCACCTGGCTGCCAACCGCGCCGAACGCGGCCAGCGGGCTGGTCTTGTCCACCGTCAGCACCGGGTTCAGTGCCGGGCCGGTGACGGTGACGCTGTCTTGGACCGCGCCCAGCGTGCCCTCGTCCGGCACGCCGTTTGCCTGGGCGATATTGGTCACCGATTGCGCGTCGACATCTTGTTGCGTGACGGTGTAGGTGCCGGTGCAGGTGGCGAAATCGGCCGTGCCGCCCGGGTTGGTGTCAAAAATCGTGGTCTTGTCGCAGGTGACATTGGCGATCCGGTCGTCCTGCACCGTCAGGTTGCGGATCGGGACCGAGCCGATATTGGTCACGCGGTAGGTGTAGGTGATCGTCTCTCCAACGGCGGAAAAACTGGCCCTATCGGCCGTCTTTTCGAATTCATAGCCGGGAGCGACCGTCACGACGTTCGAATTGCTCAGGCTGGGGCCGCGCCGGAAATCCCAATAGTTGTCGTTCGGCGTCGCGTCGAAGACCTGCGTGGTCGTGCGCCCTGTCGTCAGGATGTTGTTCAACAGCGCCGAATTCGTCGACGAGAACCAGCCGGTGTTGAAGCTGTTGTTGCCAAAGCCGCTCTCGAACCCGAAGGATTGCGAGCCGGTGTTGTTCGTGCGCTCGGTGGTCAGGTCGCTCCAGTTGCCAACGGTGTAGCCGTTCATCACCAGCGAAATGCGGTTGAAATCGAAGCCGCCGGGCTGGGTGTCGCCATCATAGGCCGAGAACCGGATATAGATCTGCGCGATAGATCCGCCGAAATAATCGGCACAGGTCGAAAAGCCGCAATTCAGCGCAATGGGATCGTTGATCGTGAAGGGGTTGCCGCGAAAGGCGGTGGGCGTGCCGTTATACTGATAGCCGCGAAAGGCGCCGGTGGGGTCAGAGAACTGGTAATAAGTGTTGCCGTTCACCCCGACCATGACGATGGCAACGCCGCCCGCCTCGGGGTAGTCGGCAGGAAGGGTGATTCCCGTGCCCGGAACCGTCGTGGTAAATGTGGTCGCCTGGGCGTGGGACGCGAAAAGAGCAAGAAAAACAAACGCAAGACCCTTGCGCACCACCTGCAACGCACTCATTCGCATCCGCCCCATACACACGCCCCGACAGCCCAAATCGGCACGAATGCCAATTTCTGCCGCAACGTTAGCCCCAGAATTTTCAATCTTTAATAGTTTTTCAACGGATGTGCGCGTCAGGCGCGGCAACTGTGCGCAACGGGCAACAGTCGGGCGTTTCGGGGCCTACATCAGGGCGACGGACAGCCCGCCATCGACCACCAGGCTGGCCCCGGTGATATAGGCCGCCGCGGGCGAGGTCAGAAACAGCACCGATTGGCCGATTTCCGCGGGCTGGCCCAGGCGCGGCAGGCACATCGTCGAAAACATCTTTTGCCGTGTTGCCTCGTCGTATTTGTCAGCCAGGCGGGTTTCGATCAGGCCGGGCAAAAGCGTGTTCACCCGGATGTTCTGCGCGCCATATTCCAGCGCGAAGGCGCGGCTCATGCCGATCAGCGCGGTTTTCAACGTCGAATACAACGCCAGGCCGCGGTCGGGATGCAGCGCGGCGACCGAGGCGATGTTGACGATGCTGCCGCCGCCCCGCGGCGCCATCAGGCGCGCTGCTGCCGCCGACATGAACCAGTAGCCCTGCAAATCAACCTCGACCGTCTTGCGGAACAGGCCAAGATCGGTGTCCTCGATCTTGCGCAGCGGGCTGAGAACGGCGTTGTTCACAAGAATGTCCAAGCCGCCATAGGTGTCTTTCAGATGTCGTTCGGTGGCCTCGATCGCGGCCGCGTCTCCGATATGGCAGGGCCAGGGCGCGGCGCTTAACCCGGCCTCGGTCAGCTCATGGGCGACGGCGGCGCAGTGATCGGGTTTGCGGCTGGAAATCAGCACATGCGCGCCCGCGCGCGCCAGAACCTCGGCCGTGGCGCGGCCGATCCCCTGGGTCGAGCCGGTGACCAGCGCGACCTTGCCATCCAGGCCGAAGATGCTTTGGAAATCCATGTGCCGCTCCTGTTTTTGGGTGTGGGGTGCAGGCTAGGGCCGGCGGCCGCGTGTGACTTGCGCCGATGCGCCGGCTGCGCAGCGCCTGGGCGCAAGCCGCGCGGCGGCCACCGCGCGATGATGCCCCACGGGCCTGGGCACAGGCGACATATCGCTGGCCCTGCCCTGTCCGCCTGCGCTACTCCGGGCGGCACAACGACGGACGGAACGACCCGATCATGCTGGATTTTCCCTTTACCGAGGCGCCCGCGCCCGGCGAGATCGTCACCATCCGCCCCGGTATCTTGTGGGCGCGGCTGTCCCTGCCCTTTCGGCTGGACCACGTGAATATCTATTTCATCCAAGACCATGACGGCTGGCTGATCGTCGATGCCGGGATCGACAACCGTACCTGCCGCGCGCAATGGCAGGCGCTGTTCGACGGTCCGCTGCGTGGCATGGCCTTTACCGGCTTGCTGGTCACCCATCACCACCCCGATCATATCGGCCTGGCCGGCTGGCTGTGCGACCGGCTTGAGATTCCGTTGCTGACCAGCCGCACCGCTTTTCTGTCGGCGATGAATTTCTACAACTCGCCCGAGATATTCGCCGCGACCGACTATAGCCGGTTTTACGCAAGTCACGGGATGACCCCCGAGATCGCCGCCCTGGTCAGCACCCAGGGGCAGGAATACATGCGGATGCTATCGAAACCGCCCTTCACCTTCCGGCGGCTGGCCGATGGTGACGTGCTGAGCGTGGGCGGTCGCGACTTTCAGGTTCTGACTGGCGATGGGCACTGCCCCGAACAGGTGATGCTGTATCTTCCCGGCGAAAAGCTGTTCCTGGGCGCCGATCAGGTGCTGGAAAAGATCAGCCCGAATGTCTCGGTCATGGCGTACGAGCCGTCGGGCGACCCGCTGGGCGCGTTCCTGGCGTCGCTGGCCCGGCTGCAAGAGGTGATCGCCGACGACGCGCTGACCCTGGCCGGGCACCGGCTGCCGTTTCACGGGCTGCACGGGCGCTGCGCCGAGCTGGCCCGGCACCACGAAGAGCGCTGCCAGATCATTCGCGACGCGGTGGCGCAGGGGCCGCACAGCGCGGCACAGCTGGTGCCGCTGATGTTCCGCCCCGGCCTGACACCGCACGAGATGAGTTTCGCCTTTTCCGAAACCCTGGCGCATACCAACTACCTGGTCGAACTGGGCACCTGCGCCTGGGAAGACCGCGATGACGGAACGCGGGTGATCCGCCCCGCCTAGGCGCAGCCACTCGGCGCAAGCACGGGCCGGGGCGTGGCCCCTAGAAAAGGGCGGGCGCCGCGCCCCTGCGTGCGCTGTATCGAAAGGACCGGCCCCATGCCTGGTGATCTGGGTGGACGCACGCTTTTCATAACCGGCGCAAGCCGCGGCATCGGTCGCGCGATCGCGCTGCGCGCGGCGTCGGACGGGGCGAACGTGGTGATCGCCGCCAAATCGGATCAGCCGCACCCGAAGCTGCCCGGCACCATACACAGCGTCGCCGCCGAGGTGGAACAGGCCGGCGGCAAGGCGCTGGCGGCGCAGGTCGATGTGCGCGACGATGCCTCGGTCGCGGCGGCGATGGAGAGCGCCGCCCAACGCTTTGGCGGGATCGATATCGTGGTGAACAATGCCGGCGCCATCCGGTTGGAACCCGCCGCCCGGATCGACATGAAACGCTTTGACCTGATCCACCAGATCAACACCCGGGCGGTTCTGTCGGTGACCAAGGCCGCGCTGCCCTGGCTGGAAAAGTCCGGCCATGCCCATGTTCTGAGCCTGTCGCCGCCGCTGAATCTAAATCCGAAATGGCTGGGGCCCTATATCCCCTATACCACCACGAAATACGCGATGACGCTGATGTCGCTGGGCCTGGCGCAGGAATTGCGCCCCGCCGGCATCGCCGTCAACACGTTGTGGCCACGCACCACCATCGCCACCGCCGCCGTCGAATTCGAGGTGGGCGCCGATTACATCGCCCGCTCGCGCACGCCGCAGATCATGGCCGATGCCGCCCACGCGATCCTGTGCGCCGACCCCGCCGATCTGACGGGCCAGACACTGTTGGACGAAGACGTGTTGCGCGCGGCCGGAAAAACCGATTTCGATAGCTACCTGAACGATCCTGCCTGCACCGACCTGATGCTGGATCTTTACGTCGACAGCTAACCGAGCAAGCCGAGAAAAGGAGATTGCTTTGCAACTGACCCACGAACACGAAGCGATCCGCGCCTCGGTCCATGCCTGGATCGACCAGCACGTGAACCCCCATATCGACGACTGGGAAGAGGCGGGGGTCTGGCCCGCGCGCGAGATCATGAAATCCTTTGGCGACCTGGGCATGTTGGGCGTTTCGAAATCCGAACGCTTCGGCGGGATGGGGCTGGATTTCACCTATGCCGCCGTGGTGGCCGAGGCGCTTGGCCGGATGAAGGCGGGCGGCGTGGCGATGGGCATCGGCGTGCAGACCGACATGTGCACCCCCGCGCTGGAACAGCACGGCAGCGACGCCCTGCGCGAGGAATTCCTGCGCCCCGCGATCTCGGGCGATCTGGTGGGTTGCATCGGCGTGTCGGAACCGGGCAGCGGGTCAGACGTGGCGTCGATCAAGACGGTGGCGCGCAAGGATGGCGGCGATTACGTCATCAGCGGCACGAAGATGTGGATCACCAACGGCACGCAGGCCGATTTCTGCTGCCTTCTGGCCAATACCGGCGACGGGCCCGCGCATCGCAACAAGTCGCTGATCATGGTGCCGATGAAAACCGAGGGGGTCGAGGTCGCCCGCAAGATCGACAAGATGGGGATGCGCTCGTCCGACACGGCGCAGCTGTTCTTTGACGAGGTGCGCGTGCCGCAAACCAACCGCATCGGCGAAGAGAACATGGGCTTCATCTATCAGATGGAGCAATTCCAGGTCGAACGGCTGTGGGGTGCGCTGAACAACGCCGCGATGCTGCAACGCGCCATCGACTGCACCATCGACTATACCCGCGAGCGCAAGGCATTCGGCAAGTCGATCCTCGACAACCAATGGGTCAATTTCAAACTGGCCGAGATGCAGGCCGAGCTGGAATCGCTGAACGCGCTGAACTGGCGCGGGGTCGAGATGGTCGCAGCCGGGCAAGACGCCACGCGGCTGGCCACGATGGCCAAGCTCAAGGCCGGGCGCCTGGCGCGGCAGATCGCCGATGGCTGCCTGCAATTCTGGGGCGGCATGGGCTATACCGAGGAAAGCGAGATTTCGCGGATTTTCCGTGACACGCGGCTGACCTCGATCGCCGGTGGCGCCGACGAGGTGATGCTGCGTATCCTGACCAAGTACATGGGCATCGGGGCGGACTGACGGCGCCGCCCCTAGCCGCTTTTCACAAGTTTTGCGCGCCGCGCACGGGTAGCGTGATTTCAAAAACGCACGCCAACCGTGGAGGAGCCCATGGCAAGCCGCAACATCGATTGGGGCGTGACCCCGCCGCCGTCCGAAATCTCGCGTATCGCTATCGGCGATGTGCTGCGGCGCACCGCCCGCCGGCTGCCCGACAACATCGCCCTGATCGAGGGCGAGCGTCGCATCACCTATGCCGCGTTGGACGCGCAAGCCAACCGCATGGCGCACTACCTTTTGGCACAGGGTCTGTCGCCGGGCGACAGATGCGCCATGATGTTCGGCAACTCGATCGAGCTGGTGACCGTGCTGTTCGCCATCCATCGCGCCGGGCTGGTCTGGGTGCCGATCAACCTGATGCTGGACGATGACGACGTGGACTACACCCTGACCCATGCCGGGGTGGCCCATGTGGTCTGCGAAACCGCGCTGGCCGAGCACCCCAATCTGGGCGCCGTGGCGAAACGGCTGGGCCTGCCGATGACCCTGCTGGGCGACGGGTTCGATTTTTGCGCCGATCGGCCCGACACCGAACCCGAGGTCGAGATCGACCGCGATGACATCGCCGCCATCATCTATACCAGCGGCACCACCTCGAAACCAAAGGGCGCGATGCACACGCATCAATCCATCTACATGGCGATCATGACCGATGCCGTGGAATGGAGCCTGACGCGCGAAGACGGGCTGCCGCTGCAACTGCCGCTGTTTCACTGCGGGGCGCATGTGCTGCTGCTGTCGTTCCTGCTGGTGGGCGCGCGCTGTGTGCTGCTGCGCGGCTTCGACCCGGCGCAGATGCTGCGCGCCATCGACGAGGAAAAGCTGACGATGGTTGTGGGCCTGCCGATGATGTATGCCGCGATGCTGGATCATCCCGACATCGAAACCCGCTCGACCGCGTCGTTGCGCCTGGGTCTGCATACCATGGCGCCGATGTACGAGAGCCTGATGCGTCGGATGATCGACAGGATTTGTCCAAATTTCATCCTGACCTCGGGCCAGACCGAGATGTATCCGATCACAACCATGTCGCGCCCCGAGATGCAGTTGAAACGCTTTGGCAATGTCTGGGGCGAGCCGACCCTGATCAACGACCTGGCCGTCATGGGCCCGGATGGCAGCCTGCTGCCCGATGGCGAAATCGGCGAGCTGGTGCATCGCGGCCCCAATGTGATGTACGGCTATTACCGCAACCAGCAGGCCACCGACGAGGCGCGCAAGTTCGGCTGGCACCACACCGGCGATATCGGCCGCATCAACGAATATGGCGAGTTCGAGTTCCTTGACCGCACCAAGGACATGATCAAGTCGGGCGGTGAAAACGTCTCGTCCATGCAGATCGAGGCGCATCTGCTTGATTGCCCGTCCGTGCAAGAGGCGATCGCCGTGGGCATCCCCCACGCGAAATGGGGTGAGGCTGTGACCGCCTTCGTGGTCGTCAAGCCCGGCCAGGCGCAAGACCCCGAACCGATCATGGCGCAACTGTCCAAGCATCTGGGCGGCTTTCAGTTGCCCAAGCGCATCGTCTTTGTCGACGAGGTGCCCAAGACCGCCACCGGCAAGCTTCGCAAGGTCGAGCTGCGCGAGGCCTATCGCGATCTTTACGCCGACGAGCCCGCTTGACAGGCGGCCCGGCCGCGCCGGACAGTCGAAGGTGCAACAGAACAAGGCGACCGACATGCCGCAGGCCAAGCAGCCCGCCCCATCCCAATGGCCCGACGAACAGGCGCTTGCGGCCTGGATGGCACGGAATGTCACTGGGTTTGTCGGGCCGCTGCGGTTAAGCAAGTTCGAAGGCGGGCAATCGAACCCCACCTTCCGCATCCACACCAACGCGGGCGATTACGTGCTGCGACGCAAGCCGCTTGGCCCGGTCTTGCCCAGCGCGCACGCGGTCGACCGCGAATTCCGCGTGCTTTCGGCGATGCACAAGGCGGGCATCCCGGTGCCCAGGGTGCGCGAATTGTGCATGGATGAAACCGTGCTGGGCAGCATCTTTTACGTGATGGACATGGTGCCCGGCCGCGTCTTCTGGGATCCACGCCTGCCCGAACTGTCGCACCAGGACCGTGACGCGATCTTTGACAGCATGAACGACACCATCGCGCGGATTCACCAGCTTGACCCGGATGCCATCGGCCTGGGCGATTTCGGCCGGAAAGAGGATTACCTGCAACGCCAGATCGCGCGCTGGACCCGGCAATACCAGGCCTCGGCTACCGGGCCAAACCCCCATATGGACCTGCTGATCGACTGGCTGCCGCGCCACCTGCCCGACGAACACCCCGCGCGCGTCGTGCATGGCGATTACCGGTTGGACAACGTGCTGATCCACCCGACCGAACCGCGTGTGGTCGCCGTGCTGGACTGGGAGCTGTCGACCATCGGCAACCCGATTGCCGATTTCGCCTATCACCTGATGACCTGGCGCTTTGCGCCCGAGTTGTTCCGCGGGCTGGCCGGCACCGATTTCGCCCGGAGCGGCATTCCGGACGAAGCCACCTATGCCAGCCGCTACATTGCCCGCTCGGGGCTGACGCCACCCGAGGATTGGGAGTTTTACCTGGTGCTCAGCATGTTCCGGATCGCCGCGATCCTGCAAGGCATCGCAAAGCGGGCCGAGGATGGCACCGCCTCGGACATCCGTGCCCGCGAGGTTGGCGCCAAGGCCTATCCGATCTCGGAGCTGGCGGCGGGGTTTGTCCGCGCGCTGTGAACCGCTAACGGCCCTGCCAATCGGGCGCACGCTTTTCCAGAAAGGCACGCGCGCCTTCGGCCGCATCCTTTGAGGCGACGGTGCGCGACAGGAACCGGTCGTTCAGCTGCCAAAGCGCGGCTTCGTCCCCGGCTTGGGCGGTGCGGGCCAATTCCAAGCCGAGCGCGATCGACATCGGCGCATTGGCCGCCACGCGACGGGCAAGGTCATGCGCGGCGCCCATCACCGCCTCGGCCGCGACGACCCGGTTCACCAGGCCCAGCTGCGCCGCGCGGGCCGCATCGATGGCGTCGCCGGTCAGGATCATCTCGTTCACGATGGCGATGGGCAGGCGTTGCGCCAGGCGGAACACGCCGCCCGCGCCGCCGATCAGGCCGCGCTTGGCCTCGGGCAGGCCGAAGATCGCGGTGTCAGCGGCCACCGCCATATCGCAGGCCAGCACCATTTCGAACCCACCGGCAACAGCGGGTCCGTTGACCGCGGCGATCACGGGCTTTGTCCGTTTCAGCGCGACGAAGCCGCCGAAATGCCCGTCGCCATGCAGGATGCCCTGCGCCTCGCCCTGGCCGAAGGCCGACAGGTCCATGCCCGCGCAAAAACTGGCCCCGGCACCGGTCAGAATGGTGACGGCGACGCCGGGATCGGCCTCGCATTGCGTCATGGCCGCATGAACCTCGCGCGACATCTGCGCATTGACGGCGTTGCGCCTGTCAGGGCGGTTCAGGGTCAGCGTGGCGATGCCGTCGGCCTGCGTGAGGGTGATCGTTTCGAACCGGGTCATGCTAGTCACCGGCAAAGCGCGGGGCGCGCTTTTCGTTGAAGGCGGCCAGCCCCTCGCGCGCATCGCCGGTCATCGAAAGCAGGCCCAATTGCCCCTCGGCAAAGGCGATGGCCTGATCGAAGGTCATGTGTTCCAGCGTGCGCAGCGCGTATTTGCCCCGACGCAGGGCCGAGGGCGCGCCCTTGCACAGATCGTCGATCATCGCCTGGGCGGTTTCGGCAAGGTCAGCCGCCGGCACAACGCGGTTCAGCATCCCCGCCGCCATCGCCTGCGCGGCGGTAAAGGGTGTGCCGCACAGCATCCATTCGCGCAGGATCCGCGGCGGCACCATCGTTTTCATCAGCGCCATCACCTGCATCGGGAAAACCCCCACCCGCACCTCGGGCAGGCCGAATTTCGCGCTGTCCACCGAAATCGCCAGATCGACCATCGCCAACAGCCCCATGCCCCCCGCCATGCACGGCCCGTTGACCACAGCAAGCGTCGGCAGCAGGCAATCCTGCGCCTGGCGGATCAGGTTGCCATAAGGCGTGCGCGGCTGCGAGAAATCAAAGGCAAAGCCGGCGCCAGGTTGCAAATCGCCACCGGCGCAGAACGCCTTGTCGCCCGCACCAGTCAGCACGATACAGCGGATATCGGCATCGGCCTGGGCCGCCGCGATCCCCGCCGAGATACCCGCGATCACATCATTGTTCAGCGCATTGCGTTTTTCCGGGCGATTGAGCGTGATCCAGAAGGCGGATCCGCGTTTTTGATGAAGAACGACGTTTTCTGTCATGCTGGGTCTATCTCGATCATGACGGCATGGGTGCTGACCTGCATGCCGGGTTCCACGTTGACGGCCGCCACGGTGCCGGCCACGGCGCTTGCATGGGCGTGCTCCATCTTCATCGCCTCGACCACGACCAGCCGCTGACCGCTGGTCACGGTGTCTCCCACCGCCACGTCGACGGCCACGACATTGCCGTTCATGGTGGCGCGCAGCTTGCCATCGCCACCGGGCGCGGCGGCGGTGATCGTCGGGCGATAGGTCAGGTCCTCGAAATCATGGGCGCGACCGTCGCATTGCAGGAAAACCCGCTGCCCGTCGGCCCAGAGCGTCACATCCTGCAGCGCGCCGTCGATCTCGATCGCGCGGCGGGTCGCATCCAGCGCGCGCACCTTCAGGGTCAGGGCGTCGTGATCGGCCAGCTCCACGATGCAGACCCCGTCCGCCAGGGCCCGGACCGAGGGTTGATACTCGACCTCGCCCAGCTTCAGCCGCATGGGCGTGGGATAGCCGTGTGTCAGCCGGTTCGCGGGCCCCGCGCGCATCAGCGCGGCGGCGATCATCGCCGCGCGCGCCTGTCCCGCATGTGCCGCTTGCAACAGCGCCCCGCCGTGGCGCCCGACAAAGGCAGTGGTCGCCGCACCGGCGGCGAAATCGGGATGAGACAGGCAATCGGCAAGGAAATCCTTGTTCGTTCGCAACCCTGCCACAACGGTCTGCCCCAGGGCCGCCGTCAATCTGCGCCGGGCGTCGTCGCGGTTGGGCGCGTGGGCGATCAGCTTGGCGATCATCGAATCGTAATAGGGCGGCACAACCGCGCCATCATAAAGCGCGTGATCGACGCGGATGCCATCCCCGGGCCGCCACAGTGCCAGCGTGCCGCTTTGCGGCATGAAATCGGCGGCCGGATCTTCGGCGCACAGACGCACCTCGATGGCGTGGCCGGTGAATGTCACATCCTCTTGCCCAAGCGGCAAAACCTCTCCCGCCGCGACGCGCAGCTGCAATTCGACAAGGTCCAGCCCGGTGATCGCCTCGGTCACCGGGTGTTCGACCTGCAGGCGGGTGTTCATCTCCATGAAATAGAAATTCCCCTGCGCGTCCAGCAGGTATTCGAACGTGCCCGCCCCCACATAGCCGATGGCCCGCACCGCGTTCAGCGAGGCTTGCCCCATCCGTTCGCGCAGGTCGGCATCGACGGCTGGGGATGGCGCCTCTTCGATCAGTTTCTGGTGGCGGCGCTGGACCGAGCAATCGCGCTCGCCCAGATGGATGGCGTTGCCGTGGCGGTCGGCCATCACCTGGATTTCCACGTGGCGCGGATCGACGATGGCCTTTTCCAGCAACACGGTGTCATCGCCAAAGGCGCTTTTGGCCTCGGAGCGCGCGGATGTCAGATGTGCGGCGAAATCCGCCTCGGCCTCGACCAGGCGCATCCCGCGCCCGCCGCCGCCTGCGGTGGCCTTTATCATCACCGGAAAGCCGATTTTCCGCGCCTCGGCCAGCAACCGCGCCTCGGACTGGTCCTCGCCCTGGTAGCCCGGCACGCAGGGCACGCCGGCCTGTTCCATAAGCGCCTTGGCGCCGGCCTTGTCGCCCATCGCGCGGATGGCCTGCGCATCGGGGCCGACGAAAACGATACCCGCGTCCATGCAGGCCTGGGCCAGTGCCGCGTTTTCAGCCAAAAACCCATAGCCCGGGTGGATCGCATCGGCGCCGGTCTGGCGCGCGGCGTCGATGATCGCGTCGATCCGCAGATATGACGCAGAAGGCGCGGCATCGCCGACGCACACCGCGCGGTCGGCGGCGCGCACATGCGCGGCCCCGGCATCGGCGGTGGAATAGACGGCAACGGTGCCATAGCCCATCGCCCGCGCCGTGCGCATCACGCGTAGCGCGATTTCGCCCCGATTGGCGACGA
>JAASTF010000210.1 GCA_021767525.1 Paracoccaceae bacterium | reverse complement strand
GGCCGCCGCAGGCCGAGGCCCCGGAGCTGGCCGCCCCGCGGCCGCCCGAGACCGCCCCCCGGCCCGCCACGCCCAAGGCTCCGACCAGAACGCCGCCCGCCGCGCCCACCCTGCCGCAGATCGCGCAGGATGCCGCGCCGCCCGCCGAAGATGGCCTTGCGCCGTTGCAATCGCTGCGCCCCATGCCACGACCCGACAGGCAGATCGCGGCGCAGCCCGCGAAGCCCGCTGCACAACCGTCGGCCGGCGCGCGCCCTGCGCAAAAGGCGCAAGGGCAGGGCGGCACGAAACGCGCGGGCGCCGCCACGCCGAAACAGGCCGCAGGGCCGGGCAAGGCGCAGGTGCGACAGATGATGGCGCAATGGGGCGGGCGCGTGCGTGCCAGCGTCGAGCGCAACAAACGCTACCCGCGCGGCACACGCCCCGAGGGGCGTGTGACGGTACGTATCACGCTGTCGCATACCGGGAGATTGCAAGGCGCGTCGGTCTTGCGCAGCTCGGGCCATGCGGCGCTGGATCGTGCCGCGCTGGCAGCGGTGCAGCGCACCCGCTTTCCCGCCGCGCCCAAAGCGATGCCGGCGGGCAGCCACCGTTTCAACCTGCCGGTGGCCTTCAGCCGCTGACGTGCGGCCTTAGCGCATCACCAACCCTTCGCACAGCCGTTCCAGCATGTTGACGCATTGGCCCAGCTGATCGGCGCTGACGAATTCATCGGCCTTGTGCGCCTGCTCGATCGAGCCGGGGCCGCAGACCACCGCGCTCATCCCCAGCGACTGGAACAGGCCCGCCTCGGTGCCGAACGCCACCACGTCTGCGCCGTTCTGGCCGGTCAGCTGCTGGATGATGTCGCGGGCCTCGTTCTCGTCGGCGGGCTCCAGCCCCTCGACATCGCCGATCACCTCGGTTTCGATCCGGGCGTCGGGATGCACCGCGCGCATCGCGGGCAGCAGAACCTCGGTTGCGTATTTCTCGATCTCGGTGGTGATATAGTGCTTGTCGGCGGCCTGCACCGGGCGCAACTCCCATTCCACCTCGGCCAGGCCTGCGATCACGTTATGGGCCACGCCGCCATGCATCCGGCCCACCTGCAGGGTCGACCAGGGCGGTTCGAACCGGCTGCCCACGGGGGCGCGGGGTTTCAGATGCTCGCGCAGCTCGATCAGGCGCATGATATAGCGCGCGGCATATTCCACCGCCGAGACACCGTGATCGGGGGCCGATCCGTGCCCTTCCAGCCCATGAAACCGCGTGGTGTATTCGCAGCAGCCTTTGTGGCCTTCGATGATGCGCATCATCGTCGGTTCGCCGATGATCGCTGTGGCGGGGCGGATCTCGGCCTGGGCCAGTTCGCGGACCAGGTGCTGCGCACCCAGGCACCCTACCTCTTCGTCATAGGTAAAGGCGAAATGCACCGGCCGCCGCAAATTGGCCTGCGACAGCATCGGCGCCATCGCGGTGGCCGCGGCGATAAAGCCCTTCATGTCGCAGGTGCCCCGGCCATAGAACGCATCGTCGCGCGCCACCATCTGAAACGGGTCGTCCGTCCAACCCGCCTCTTCCGCGGGCACCACGTCGGAATGGCCCGACAGAACGATGCCGCCCGAAACCTCGGGGCCGATGGTTGCGAACAGGTTGGCCTTGTTGCCGGTCGGGTCGGTCATCATCTGCACATGCGCGCCCGCATCGTTCAGGCGGTTCGCCAGGTGGGCGATCATGTTGAGGTTGCTATCCGCCGAAACCGTCGGGAACGCGATCAGATCGCGTAAGATCTCAACCGTGTGGTCGAACCTGTCCGTCATGCTGTCCTGTCCTTGTCGAATGTTCCCACGCATACCTGCCGCGCGCCACGATTCAAGCCCCTGCGCGACAGGTTCCGGCCCATCCGCGCCCCGATGCCGATTGTTTCATCGCCATAACGAGATTGGCACTGGCCTGTGTGGCGGTGCCCGGTCTATCCCTTGGGGCCATGATCGATGCCTATATCCGCCCCCTGATCGACCCGGTATTGAACGCCCAGGGCCGCGTTCTGGCCCGCATGGGTGTGACGGCGGATGCGGTGACGCTGCTGGGGCTGGGTCTGGGCCTGCTGGCTGCCGCCCTGATCGCGCTGGGCGCGCCGGGCTGGGCCTTGCTGCCGCTCTTGGCCAGCCGGTTGGCCGACGGGCTGGACGGGGCGGTGGCGCGCGCGACGCAGACCAGCGATTTCGGCGGCTACCTGGATATCGTCAGCGATTTCCTGTTCTACGGCGCGGTGCCGATGGCCTTTGTCTGGTTCGATCCCGGCGCCAACGGCGCGGCGGGCGCGTTCCTGCTGTGCAGTTTCTATTTCAACGGCGCCAGTTTCCTGGGCTACGCGATCCTGGCTGAAAAGCACGCGCTGAAAACAGACGCGCGCGGGGTCAAATCGCTGTATTTCACCGGCGGGTTGCTGGAAGGGTTCGAAACCATCGCGTTTTTCGTGATCTTGTGCCTGTGGCCCGGCTGGTTCGCGCCGCTGGCCTGGGGGTTCGGCGTGTTGTGTTTCGTCACGGGGGCGTCGCGGCTGTTGCTGTCCCGGCGTGTGTTTGAAGGAGTGAAAGGGGAGTGAGGATGTTGAAACGGATGATCGCCGCGCTGGCCATGGTGCCCGCGCTGGTTTGGGCCGAGCCCGACCCGGCCGATTGGGACAGCGTGCTGAACGACGCGCGGGGCCAGACGGTTTATTGGAACGCCTGGGGCGGCTCGACCACCACCAACGATTTCATCGCCTGGGTGGGCGACCAGGTGGCCAAGCAATATGGCGTCACGCTGGAGCATGTGAAACTGTCGAACACCGCCGATGCGGTGGCCCGCGTGCTGGCCGAAAAGCAGGCCGGCCAGGACCAGGGCGGCGCGATCGACCTTATCTGGATCAACGGCCCCAACTTTGCCGCGATGAAAGAGCAGGGCCTGCTGTTCGGCCCCTTCGCCGAACAGCTGCCCAACTGGGCGCTGGTCGATGTCGCGGGCAAGCCTGTCAGGGCCGATTTCACCGTGCCCACCGATGGGATGGAAAGCCCCTGGGCCACGGCGCAAGTCGTGTTCATGTATGACAGCGCCGATATGCAGCCGCTGGCCGATATGGATGCGCTGCTGGCCTGGGCGCAGGACAACCCGGGCCGCTTCACCTATCCGCAGCCGCCCGATTTTCTGGGCACGACATTTCTGAAACAGGCGCTTTATGGTGTGCTGGACGACACCGCGCCGCTGTTGGCCCCGGTCGATCAGGCCGATTACGACGCGGTGACCGCGCCGCTTTGGGCGTTCCTGGATCAACTGACGCCCAACCTGTGGCGGCAGGGCCGCGCCTATCCCCAAACCGGGCCTCGGCAGATCCAGCTTTTGGCCGATGACGAGATTTCGCTGGCCATCAGCTTCAGCCCCGGCGAGGCCTCGACCGCCATCGCCAACTTCCAGCTGCCCGACACCGTCCGCACTTTCGTGCCGCAAGGTGGCAGCATCGGCAATGCCAGCTTTGTCGCCATCCCCTATAACGCCAGCGCCAAGGCCGGCGCGATGGTGGTGGCGAATTTCCTGCTGTCGCCGCAGGCGCAGGCTCGCGCGCTGGACCCGGCGCATCTGGGCTATGGCACCGTTCTGGACGTGGCGGCGCTTCCTGACGAACAGCGCGCGCTGTTCGACGGGATAGACCTTGGGATCGCCACGCTAAGCCCCGAAGAACTGGGCCCCGCGTTGCCCGAACCGCATCCCACCTGGATGACCCGGATCGAATCCGACTGGATCGACCGCTACGGCACCGCGCAATAAGTGACGCTGCGCGCCGTTCCCACGCTGACGCTGGCGCTGTTGCTGGGGCCGGTTCTGGCGGGCCTTCTGGGCACGCTGGCGCCGGCCTTTGGCATCCTGCCGGTGATTGGCCGGGTCGAGCCCGGGCTGACCGCCTTTGCCGCGCTGCTGGAATGGCCCGGCCTGGGCGCGGCGGCGCGGCTTAGCCTGGTCACCGGCTTGGGATCGGCCTTCCTGTCGCTGGCCATCGTCACGGGGCTGGTGGCCTGCTGGTCGGGCACGCGCTCTTTCGCGGCGTTTCGGCGGGTGTTGTCGCCGCTTTTGTCGGTGCCGCACGCCGCGGCGGCCTTTGGCCTGGCCTTCCTGATCGCGCCCTCGGGGTTGATCGTGCGGGCGCTGTCGCCTTGGGCCACGGGGTGGACGCAACCGCCCGATGCGCTGATCGTGCAAGACCCGTGGGGCCTGTCGCTGATGGCCGGGCTGGTTGTGAAAGAGGTGCCCTTTCTTCTGCTGATGACCCTTGCAGCCCTTGGCCAGGCCGATGCCACCCGCGCCGAAACCGTGGCCCGCAGCCTGGGCCATGACCGGCCGGCTGCCTGGCTCAAGGCCGTGTTCCCCCGCGTCTATGCCCAGATCCGCCTGCCCGTGCTGGTGGTGCTGGCCTTTTCGATGACGGTGGTGGACGTGGCGCTGATCCTGGGGCCCAACACGCCGCCCACGCTGGCGGTGCAGATCCTGCGCTGGATGAACGACCCCGACCTGGCCATGCGGCTGCACGCGGCGGCGGCAGCCACGGTGCAACTGGCGCTGGTGCTGGGCGCGCTGGGCCTGTGGTGGCTGGGTGAACGCGGCGTCGCCCGGTTGGGCCGCGCCTGGGTCTGGTCGGGGGCACGCCGTGCGGGCGGGCGGGCGACCGCCACGCTGTCGCTGGCGCTGGCCGGGCTGGCGGCTGCGGTGGTGCTGGGCGGGTTCGCGGTGCTGGCGATCTGGTCGGTGGCCGGGTTCTGGCGCTTTCCCAATCTCTGGCCCGACACGCTGACCTGGGCCAACTGGATGCGCCACTGGCCCGGCGTGGCCGACGTGCTGGCCCCGACCATCGGCATCGCCGCCCTGGCCACCGCGCTGGCACTTGTTCTGGCCATCGGCTGTCTCGAGGCCGAGCATCGCCACGGCCTGCGTCTGCGCGCGCGCGGGCAATGGCTGCTTTACCTGCCGCTCTTGGTGCCGCAGGTGGCCTTTCTGCCTGGCGTGCAGACCGGGATGTTGATGCTGGGCGCGCGCGGCGGGCTGGGCGCGGTGGTGGCGGCGCATGTGGTGTTCGTCTTTCCCTACGTGTTCCTGTCGCTGGGCGACCCGTTCCGCGCCTGGGACACGCGGCAGGCCACGATGGCGCACAGCCTGGGCGCGGGGCCGGGCCGGGTGCTGTGGGCGGTGCGGCTGCCCATGCTGCTGGCCCCGGTCCTGACGGCGGTGGCGGTGGGCATGGCGGTGTCGGTCGGGCAATACCTGCCCACGCTGCTGGTGGGCGGCGGGCGGGTGCAGACCGTCACGACCGAGGCGGTGGCCCTGGCCGCCGGGGGCGACAGGCGCGCCATCGCGGTCTGGGCGCTGGTGCAGACGGCGCTTGCGCTCTTGCCCTTCGCGCTGGCCCTGTTCCTGCCGCGGCTGGTATGGCGCAATCGGCGGGGGATGGTGCATGGATAATCGCGGGTTGGTCTTGACGGATCTATGCGTGACGCTGGCGGGCGCGCCGCTGGTGAACTTTTCAGCGCGTGTGGCGCCGGGGCAGGTGGTGTCGGTCATGGGCCCGTCCGGGTCGGGCAAGTCAACACTGCTGGGCGCCATCATGGGCACGCTGACGCCGCCCTTTGACGTCACGGGCGGCATCGCCCTCGATGGTCGCGAGCTGACGGCGCTGCCGGTCGAGGCGCGCGGCCTTGGCATCCTGTTCCAGGATCCGCTGCTCTTTCCGCACCTGTCCGTGGGGGCGAACCTGGCCTTCGGCCTGCCGCGCAGCACGCGCGGGCGCGACCGGCGCGCCGCCGTCGATCAGGCGCTGGCACAGGTCGGGCTGGACGGTTT
>JAASTF010000209.1 GCA_021767525.1 Paracoccaceae bacterium | reverse complement strand
GGTCGTGGGGGCGACCGACAGCGACCGCCGGACGCCCGAGTTTTCCGACGTGATGGAGCACATGGTGATCAACCCCACCTGGAACGTGCCCCGCTCGATCGCGGTCAAGGAATACCTGCCGATGCTCAAGCGGAACCCGAACGCCGTCAGCCACCTGCGTCTTGTCGACAGCCGGGGCCGCACGGTCAGCCGCGGCGCGGTGAATTTCGGCGCCTATACCGAGCGGACCTTTCCGTTCAACATCAAGCAGCCGCCGGGCCGCCGCAATGCGTTGGGTCTGGTGAAGTTCATGTTCCCGAACCGCTACAACATCTACCTGCACGACACGCCTGCGAAGAATCTGTTCAGCCGCGAGGTGCGCGCCTACAGCCACGGTTGCATCCGCCTGCACGAGCCGTTCGAGTTTGCCTATGCGCTGCTGGCGCGGCAAACCAGCGATCCCGAAGGCTTTTTCAAGGCCAAGCTGAATACCGGCCAGGAAACCGTTGTGCCGCTGGATCAGCCGGTGCCGGTGCACCTGATCTACCGCACCGCCTTCACGCGGGCCAAGGGGCATATGCAGTATCGCCGCGACATCTATGGCCGCGATGGGCGGATCTGGAACGCACTGTCCCAGGCGGGGGTGGCGCTGCGCGCGGTTCAGGGCTAAATCTGGCCCCGAACCAGCCGGGGGTCGCGGATGCCGCACACCATTGAAGAAATCGCACAGGCGCTGGGGGCCACGGCCCTTGGCGCCGTCGACTTGACCGTGTCCGGCGTGGCCGAACCGGCGATGGCCGGGCCCGACGATCTGGCGCTTGCGATGAAACCGGCTTTTGCCGATCAGCTGGGGCAGGGCCGCGCGCGTGCCGCGCTGGTCTGGGACGGGGCCGATTGGCAGGCGCTGGGGCTGAAGGCGGCGATCGTCGCGCCTCGGCCGCGTTTCGCGATGGCCGGGCTTTCGGCGATGATGGACCCAGGCCAGGGCTTTGCCCCCGGCATCCATCCGTCGGCGGTGATCGACCCGACAGCGGATGTGGCAGCCGATGCCAGCATCGGCCCGCTGACAGTGATCGGCCCGCGTGCGCGGATCGGGGCGGGCGCGGTGATTGGCCCGCAATGCTTCATCGGTGCCGACGCCGTCTTGGGGCAGGGCGCGTATCTGCGCGAAGGCGTGCGGATCGGCGCGCGGGTGCGGATCGGTGCGCGCCTGATCGCACAGCCCGGCGCCACGGTCGGGGCGGATGGCTTTTCCTTCGTCACGCCCGAGGAAAGCGCCATTGAGCGTGTCCGCGACAGCCTGGGCGACCAGGGCGAGATCACAAGCCAGCCCTATGCGCGCATCCACAGCCTGGGCAATGTGACCATCGGCGACGATGTCGAACTGGGCGCCAATACCTGCATCGACCGGGGCACCGTGCGTGATACGATCATCGGCAACGGGGTCAAGTTCGATAACCTCGCGCAGATCGGCCATAACGTCGTGATCGGCAACGATTGCCTGATCTGCGCGCAGGTGGGCATCGCGGGGTCCACCCGGATCGGCAACAACGTGGTGCTTGGCGGGCAGACGGGCGTTTCCGACAACCTCTTTATCGGTGACAACGTCATCACCGGGGGCGCAACCAAGGTTCTGGCCAATGTGCCCGCCGGTCGCGTCATGCTGGGCTATCCGGCGATGAAGATGGACGCCCATATCGACACCTACAAGGCGCTGCGGCGCCTGCCGCGCCTGGCGGCACAAGTGGCGGCCTTGCAGAAAGCGGTTTTCAAGCCCGGTCAGAGTGACTAAATCAGCGGCAACCGAAAGGAGGCCCCGGGCATGAGCGTCAAGGACAAGGTCATCGAAATCATCGCCGAACAAGCGGTGCTGGAACCGTCGGACGTGACGATGGACAGCACGCTGGAAGATCTGGGTATCGACAGCCTGGGTCTGGTCGAGTCGATCTTTGCCATCGAAGAGGCGTTCGATATCTCGGTGCCCTTCAACGCCAATGAACCCGAGCAGAGCGATTTCGACATCTCGTCGGTCGGCAAGATCGTCGCCGGCATCGAAAAGCTGGTGGCCGAGCAGCACGCATGAAGCGCGTCGTCATCACCGGCGCTGGCACCATCAACGCCTTGGGCCATGATGTGCCCGAAACATTGGAGGCGATGCGCGAAGGGCGCTGCGGCATCGGCCCGCTGGAGTTTCGCGATGTCGACCGGCTGTCGATTTCGATCGGCGGCCAGGTCAAGGGCTTCGAGGCCGAGGGCCGGTTCAACCGCCAGCAAATGACGCTGTATGACCGGTTCACCCAGTTCACCCTGGTGGCCGCGAAAGAGGCGATCGGCCAATCCGGGTTGGAATTCATCGGTGAATTGGCCGCGCGCGCGGGTGTCGTTCTGGGCACCGCCGGTGGCGGCGTCAGCACCTGGGACGACAATTACCGCGCTGTTTACGAAGAGGGGAAGAACCGCGTTCACCCCTTCGTCGTGCCCAAGCTGATGAACAACGCCGCCGTGTCGCATATCAGCATGGAATACAATCTGAAGGGCCCGTCGTTTACCGTGTCGACCGCGTGCGCCTCGTCGAACCACGCGATGGCGCAGGCGTTCCAGATGGTGCGCGCCGGCATGGCGCCCGCGATGGTCACTGGCGGATCGGAATCGATGCTGTGTTTCGGCGGGGTGAAAGCCTGGGAAGGGCTGCGCGTCATGTCGAAAGACGCCTGCCGCCCGTTCTCGGCCAACCGCAACGGCATGGTTCAGGGCGAGGGCGCGGGTGTTTTCGTGTTCGAGGAATACGAGCACGCCAAGACCCGCGGCGCCGAGATATTGGCCGAGGTCGTGGGCTATGCCATGTCCTCGGACGCGTCCGACATCGTCATGCCCTCGAAACAAGGGGCGGCGCGGGCCATTTCCGGCGCGCTGAAAGACGCTCGGCTGAACCCCGAGGATGTGTGCTATATCAACGCCCACGGCACCGGCACGGCCGCAAATGACAAGACCGAATGCGCGGCAGTGGCGGATGTTTTCGGCGCCCATGCGGACGATCTGATGATTTCGTCGACCAAGTCGATGCACGGACACCTGATTGGCGCGACCGGGGCGGTGGAATTGTTGGCCTGCATCATGGCGGTGCGCGACGGTGTGATCGCCCCCACCATCGGGTATGAGGAGTTCGACCCGGAATGCGCGCTGGACGTGGTGCCGAACGAGGCGCGCGAGGCCAAGGTGAAGGTGGCGTTGTCAAACGCTTTTGCTTTTGGCGGGCTGAACGCGGTCCTGGCGCTGCGCAAGATCTGACGACGGCCTTTTGACCAGTGGTTTCGGATCGGCTGCGCCGATCCGACCGCGTGGGGGGCTTTGCCCCCCGTCGCTGCGCGACTCCCCCCAGGATATTTATGGAGAGAGGAAACAGGGGGCGTGATCGCGGCGCGGCGCTCAGTCCTCTTGCGGGCGCAGGGCGAGCCAGATCAGCGCGCCGCCCGCCAGCATCAGGAAGGGTGCCATTGCCAGGTTGACGCTGGCCCAGCCCTCCATCGCGTTGCCGCCCGAACAGTTCATCAATCCGCCCGAGGCCAGCGAGGCGAAGGTGACGCCGCCGAACACGATCAGGTCGTTCATGCCCTGCATCCGGCCACGCTCATGCGCCTCGTGTGCGCCGGCCAGCATTGTGGTGGCGCCGATGAAGCCGAAATTCCAGCCGACGCCCAACAGGATCAGCGCGATGAAGAAGTTTTCCAGCTCGACCCCTTGCAAGGCCACGACGCCGGCGGCGGCGAGGATCACGAGGCCGGTGGCCACGATCTTTTTCACGCCGAAGCGCGCGATCAGGTGGCCGGTGAAAAAGCTGGGCACATACATCGCCAGCACGTGGGCGGTGACCACGTCGGCGGCGGTGCCTTCCTCGAACCCGCAGCCGACGACAGCCAGGGGGGTCGAGGTCATCACCAGGTTCATCAGGGCGTAGGACACCATAGCGCAGATTACCGACACCGCGATGACCGGCGTTGTCAGAAGCTGCCAGCGGGAGCGGCCGCGCGGCGCATCCTCGCTTGGAACGGGTGGCTTGGGGATGTCAAGGAACAGAAAGAGAAGCGAGCCGATCACGTTGACCGCGATCACCGCCAGGTAGGTGCCCATGAAGGGGATGACCATCGCCTGGCTGGTCACCTTGACCAGCTGCGGGCCGATCACCGCCGAGGCAAGGCCGCCCGCCATCACGTAGGAAATCGCCTTTGGGCGGAAATCGTCCGATGCGGTGTCGGCGGCGGCGAAGCGGTAGAAGCCCTGGGCCGACATATAGACGCCGGTGATCAGGCTGCCCAGAAGGAAGATCGGGAAGGATGCCAGGTAAAGCCCGTAAGCGCCGATTGCCCCACCCAAAGCGCCGCAGGTGGTGCCGATCCAGAACCCCGCGCGGCGGCCGTATTTCTGCATCAGGGCCGAGACCGGCGTCGCCGCCATCATCGAGCCCAGCACGATCAGCGAGATCGGCAGGGTCGCCCAGCAGGCATTGCTGGCCAGCGACTGGCCCGCCAGCCCGCCGATGGTAAAGATCATCGGCATTTGCGAGCCCAGGATGGCCTGGGCCAGCACAAGGATCACGACATTGCGCTTGGCGCGGCCATCGTCGGTATGTGTCTGGGCGATATCGGTCATGGCAAACTGCTAGACCGGCGGCGCGGTCTGCGCAAGTTTGAATATGATCAAACGACAGTTGGCCGCGGTCAGTCTTTCTTGCCTACGTTTTCGGCAAAGGCCTTTTCGAAGGCGGCCTGTTTTTCCGGGCTCGCCTCGGTCTGGTTTCGTGCTTTCCACTGGTCGTATGGCATGCCGTAGTAAATCTCGCGTGCCTCGTCCTTGCCCATCTCGATACCGCGTTCGTTGGCGGCCTCTTGATACCAGCGGCTTAGGCAGTTGCGGCAGAATCCGGCCAGGTTCATCAGGTCGATATTCTGCACGTCCGCGCGGTCCTGCATCAGGTGCTGGCGCAGGCGGCGAAAGGCGGCGGCCTCGATCTCGGTGCGGGTCTGGTCGTCCATGTCGATCTCCGTTGCGGTCGGGGCAAATGTGGGGCGCGCTGCGCGCGCCGTCAATCCACGTGGGCCAGCGCGCGGGTCAGCAGGGGCGCCAGCCGCGCGGCCCAGGCGTTCTGCGCCTCGTCTGTTTCGATCAGGTCGTTGCGGATTTCGATCAGCGTGTTGTGGCGCTGATGGGCGATGGCGTGGCGGGCGATGGCGTCGCCGGGCAGGTGGCCGCCATAGGGCTCGTTCTCGCCCACGCAAAGGTCGGGCTCGGCGCGCAAGAGATCGAGCAGTGGTTTGGAAAACCGCGTGTCGGCGGCATAAAGGATACCGATATGCCAGGGCCGGGGCGGCCGGCCCTGCAGCTGACGGGTGTACGAGTGGATCGACACGATCACCGTGTCGTCGCGCCGTGCGGCCAGTTGGGCGATCGCGTCGTGATAGGGGCGATAGCAGCGCGTCAGCCGTTCGTGCAATGCGTCCGGGCCGGCATGGCGGTTGGCGGGGATGATCGTGCCGTCATACAGCTTCATCAACAGGGTCGGGTCATCCTCGCCACGGTTCGGATCGATCACCAGGCGCGAGAAATTCGACAGGACAGCAGGCGCATTCAGCAGCCGCGCCAAGGCCCGCGCGACACCGGCGGCGCCCACGTCATAGGCGATATGGCGGTTCATGTCGCCCGCCGCCAGGCCAAGATGGCCGTCATTGACGAATGGGGGCACGGTGTTGGCCGCGTGGTCGCAGGTGATGAGCCAGCGCGATTGCGCGGCACCGTTGACGATTTCGAAGGGTTCGTATGTCATCGGGCTGTCATTTCCTTTGCGCACGCTCTAGGACAGAACGCGGCGGAATGGAATTGCCGCG
>JAASTF010000208.1 GCA_021767525.1 Paracoccaceae bacterium | reverse complement strand
GTGCGGTAAAGCGTCTGCTTGATCGCCACCACATCCGGGTCGCGCGCGGCCTGCTGCAAGAAACGCACCACCATGTCGAAGGTTTCATAGGGGTGGTGCAGCAGCATGTCTTTCTGCCGGATCGCGGCGAACATGTCGCCGTCGAAATCCTGCACCCGTTCGGGCACGCGCGGCGTGAAGGGCGGCCAAAGCAGATCGTGCCGGGTTTCCAGAACCAGCTCTTTCACGTCGGCGATGCCGATCATGCCATCGACCTCGACCACCTCGTCGGGGATGACGTGCAGCTCTTCCATGATGACGGCCTTCAGCGCCGCGGGCGCGCCCACGCTGATCTTCATGCGCACCACCTCGCCGCGGCGGCGGCGTTTCAGGGCGACCTCGAATTCGCGCACCAGGTCTTCGGCCTCTTCCTCGACCTCCAGATCGCTGTCGCGCAGCACGCGAAAGGTGCAGTGCCCTTTCAGCGCGTAGCCGGGGAACAGGCTGTCGAGATGCAGCAGCAGCAGCTCTTCCAGCGGCAAGAAGCGATGGCAGCCCTCGTCCGAGGGCAGGGCCACAAAGCGGTCGATCTGGTGCGGGATCGGCAACAGCGCCTGCAGGCCGCGCTTGTCGTTCTTGCGTTGCAACTGCAGGGCCAGCGAAAAGCCGGTGTTCGGGATGAACGGAAACGGGTGCGCCGGGTCGATCGCCAGCGGCGACAGAACCGGGAACACGTTGGTCAGAAAATGCTCGGCCAGATAGGCGCGGTCGTCGCCGGTCAGGTCGCCCGACGCCAGCAGCATGATGTTTTCGGCCGCCATTTCCTCGCGCAGCTCGTTGAAGATGCGCTGCTGCGCCTCCATCAGGTTGCGCGCGTCCTCGTTGATCAGAACCAGCTGTTCGGCGGGCGTCAGACCGTCAGCGGCGGGGGTGGTGTTGCCGGCATGGGCCAGCTCGCGCAGGCCGGCGACGCGGACGGTATAGAATTCATCCAGGTTGGTGGCCGAGATCGACAGGAACCGCACCCGTTCCAGCAGCGGCACGCGGGGGTTTTCCGCCTCTTCCAGCACGCGCCAGTTAAAGCCCAGCCAGCTAAGCTCGCGGTTGAAAAAGCGGCCCGGGCCGGTCTGGTCCAGCTTGGGCAGGTCAACGGCGGGCGGTAGCGGGGCTTTCAGAAAATCGGCGTGATCCATGAGGGCGGTATCGGTCCTTTCGGTAACGGGCGGATGACAGCCGCGCGCGGGATCGCGCCGCGAGTGTCGGCACACAGGGTGCACCTGCGCCAAGATGTTGTCCAGAGGGCGTTACGCGCCCATCCGGGCCAGTACCTCGCGCGCCAGCCGGGCGGTGATGCGGCGCTTTTCGGCCAGGGCGGTGCGGTCGATCTCGGCCACGACGGCGCGGGCGGTGTCGAAATCGCGGGTCATGTGGCGCAGCAGGTGGTTCAGCGCCTCGGGGCTGGGGGCCACCTGCCTGTCGGCAAAGAGTTTCAGCAGAACCGCACCCAGCAACCGGTCGTCGGGCGGTTGCAGCGTGGCCGATTGCGTGCCCTGCATCCGGCTTTGCAGATCGGGCAGGGACAGGCCCCAATGCTGCGGCGCGCGGGTGGCGGTCAGCAGCAGGCTGTGCCCCTCGGCCAGACCCAGGTTGTGCAGGTGGAACAGCGCCTCTTCGGCGGCGCGGTCGCCGGCGATCCGGTCGGCATCCTCGACCGCGATAGGGCCCTGCGCCAGCGCCGGGATATCGGCCTGCGCCAGGCCCGAGGCCGGCACGATCCGGGCATCTGCGGCCTGCGCCCAGACATGGGCCAGATGCGTCTTGCCCGCGCCGGGTGGCCCGATCAGCAACAGCTTGCGGCTGGGCCAGGTCTGCCAGCTTTCGATCATCGCCACCGCCATCGCGTTGGCGGGCGAGACAAAGAAATCCTCGCGCGCCCGGGCGGTGCGCACGGGCAGGTCGAATCCAAGTTGCTGCGCCATCAGTCCTTGGGCTGCCCCGACAGCCCGCGATACAGGCGGCTGTCCTTGTAATTGTCGATCAGGAACCGGGCGATAACCCCCAACGCGGCGGCCACGGGCACGGCGACCAGCATCCCGACAAAGCCGAACAGCGTGCCGAAGACCGACAGTGCGAAGATCAGCCAGACGGGGTGCAGCCCGACCGAGCTGCCCACCAGTTTCGGGGTCAGGATGTTGCCTTCGACCACCTGGCCCAGCACGAAGATGCCCGCGATCAGGCCCAGCGACACCCAGTCGCCCCAGAACTGGAATAGGCCCAGACCGATGGCCAGTGCCCCGCCCACAAGCGCGCCGACGTAAGGAATAAAGGTGATCAGCCCGGCGATAAAGCCCACGACCAGCCCGAATTGCAGGCCCACCGCCATCAGCGCGATGGCATAATAGGCGCCCAGGATCAGGCAGACGGTGCCCATGCCGCGGATGAAGCTGGCGATCACACCGTCGATGTCGCTGGCCAGGCGGCGGATCACAGGCGCGTGGTCGCGGGGCAGCAGGTCGTCGACCTTGGCCACCATGCGATCCCAATCGTAAAGCAGGTAGAAAGCCACCACCGGCACGATCACGAACAACATGATAACGTTGATGACCGACGCCGCGGAATTCAGAACCGATTCAAGCAGTTGGCCGCCCCGGTCGCGGATCGTGTCGCCCAGGGACGCCAGCGATTGCCGCAGAACCGAGCCCTCATCGAGCAGCTCGGGAAAGCGCGTGTTCAGGAACTCCAAAAGGTCGCGGAACAGCTGCGGCGCGGTGTCGAACAGGTTGACCGTCTGGTTCACCAGCGTCGGAATGACCAGCAATGCCAACAGGATAAAGACCAGCACCGCCACCAGCGTGATGATCGCCGTGGCAAGCGCGCGGCTGGCGCCCATTCGCTCCAGCCGGTCGGCCACCGGATCAAGGAAATAGGCCACAGCCCCGCCCAGCACGAAAGGCAGGATCACGTCGCCCAGGAACCACAGCACCAGCACGAACAGCGCCGCGGCCACGCCCCAGTATTTCGCCTGTTGCCCCACCGGCAATGCCATGCGCCTGTCTCCGAAACCCGTTCACCTTATGTCGCCCGCGACCGCGTCAGATGCAAGGGGGAAGGGCATGCACAACACATGCACATCGCATACACATCCGATGCATATCGCACCCGATCAGTGCAGGCGCACCCCTTGCGCGTCCAAAGTGGCCTGAACGCGGCCCATATCCACCCGGTCCAGAGCCACGCCGTCGCGCAGCGACACCGCCGCCGCCACGCCCGCGCCCTGGCCGGTGACCGCGCAGCAGGCCATGTTGCGGGTCGCGGCGTGGGCGATGCGGTCGCCGCCCGTCGCGCGCCCCGCCACCAGCAGGTTCGCCACCCCGCGCGGCAGAAGCGAGCGATAGGGGATCTGCATGTACCGCCCCGTGGTGGGCAGGATCAGCACGCCGTAGCCGTCGATGAATTCGGGGTAGATGCCGATGCTGTCGTCGAACCGACCCTGGTGGCGCACATCGGCCTCGGTCATGTTATAGGCCGCGTCGATCTTGCGGGTGTCGCGGATGCCGATGGACATGCCGAAATTGCGCAGCCGCGCCCCCGTGCAGCCGGGTGTGTAGGCGCGCAGCGCGTCGATGGCCAGCATGGCCTGGCGGCGGCCCTCGATTTCAAACCGGGTCAGGCTATCGGGGTCGGTGCCGTCGCAGCCCGCGAGGTGGATGAGGTTCATATAGGTCATCTCGCCCGTGTCATGGACCGCGCCCCAGGTGCCGCCGATGGTGTTCAGATCGGCGGGCAACAGCCCGTCGCGGATCGCATGTTCGAAGGGCTTGCCCAGGAAGGGCGAATACATGTCATCCTCTTTGCCGCTGGTTTCGACTTCCCACTCGCCGCTGGACCAGTCCTTGTAGGTTTGCGGATCGTCCCGCACCCCGGCCATGAAGGCCGCCTTGTCGACGCCGGCCAGATGGAACATGACGCTGGCGGCCTGCATCAGTTCCACGGGCGTCTTCAGTGTCGGCGCACCCGCGCGGTGGGCCACGTCGGCATCGCCGGTGGCGTCGATCACGCGGCGGGCGCGGATCGCCTCGCGCCCCGATTTGCTTTCGACGATGACCCCGGTGATGGCGTCGCCCTCAATTATGGGGGCCACGAATTGCCGGTGCAGCATGGGGTGAATCCCGGCCTCTTCCACCAGCCGGTCGGCCACCAGCTTGAAACCTTCGCTGTCGAGCTCGTAGCTGAGAGACTGGCTTTCGGGCACGGCGGCGCCCATTGCCTTGGCGCGGTCTTCGAATTCGCGGCCGATGCCGCCGGCCTCGACCGTTTGTTCGTGCCGATACCACGCGAACCCTTCGACGCCGACCACGGTGATGTTGCCCCCGAAACAGCCGAAGCGTTCCAGCAGCGTCACGCTGACCCCGCAGCGCGCCGCCGCCAGCGCCGCGGCCAGCCCCCCGGGCCCCGAGCCCACGACCAGAACCTCGGTTTCGTGGATGACGGGCACCTGCCGCGCCGGTTCAAGGATCGTGTCGGTCATGCGCGCCCTCCTGTCAGCGGGGCGAGGGTGTTTGCGATTGCGCGGGGCGTCAACGACATTTTCGCAGCCAAAGATTGCCCCCTTCGCCGATTTCCCGTAGATCGCGGAAAACCCATGATGACCAAGGGATACACCCATGCGCCTGAGCCGCTATTTCCTGCCCGTTCTGAAAGAAACGCCCGCCGAGGCGCAGATCGTCAGCCATCGCTACATGCTGCGCGCCGGCATGATCAAGCAGGCCAGCGCCGGCATCTATTCCTGGCTGCCGCTGGGGTTCAAGGTGCTGCGCAAGATCGAGAATATCGTGCACGAGGAACAGGTGCGCGCGGGCCATATCCCGATGCTGATGCCGGTTTTGCAATCCGCCGACCTATGGCGCGAAAGCGGCCGCTATGACGCGTTCGGCGAAGAGATGCTGCGCATGAAAGACCGCCACGGTCGCGAGATGCTGTATACGCCCACCGCCGAAGAGCTGGTGACCGACATCTTCCGCAGCCATGTCAGCAGCTATCGCGATCTGCCGCTGACACTGTACCAGATCCAGTGGAAATTCCGTGACGAGATCCGCCCGCGGTTCGGCGTGATGCGGGGGCGCGAGTTCCTGATGAAAGACGGTTATAATTTCGACCTGACGAAAGAGGATGCGCTGCACGCCTATAACCGCCATCTGGTCAGCTATCTGCGCACCTACGAGCGGATGGGCCTGCAGGCCATCCCGATGCGCGCCGACAGCGGCGCGATGGGTGGCGATAACACCCATGAGTTCCTGGTGCTGGCCGAGACGGGCGAGAGCGAGGTGTTCTATGACAGCGAGATCACCGATCTGAAATTCGGCGACCGCGACATCGATTACGCCGACAAGGCCGCGTGCCAGGCGGTGCTGGAGGAATTCACCAGCCGCTATGCGCGCACCGATGAAACCCATGACGAGGCGCTGTTCCACAAGGTGCCCGAAGAGCGCCGCCGCAGCGCGCGCGGCATCGAGGTGGGGCAGATTTTCTATTTCGGCACCAAGTATTCCGAGGCGATGGGCGCCACGGTGCAGACCCCCGACGGCAAGGCCGTGCCGGTGCACATGGGCAGCCACGGCATCGGCGTGAGCCGCCTGTTGGGTGCGATCATCGAGGCCAGCCATGACGAGCGCGGCATCATCTGGCCCGAGGGCGTCACGCCCTTCCATGTGGGTATCGTGAACCTGAAAACCGGCAATGCCGAGGCCGATGCGGCCTGCGAGGGCCTTTACAAGGCGCTGACCGCCAAGGGGCTGGAGCCGCTTTACGACGACACCGACGAGCGCGCGGGCGGCAAGTTCGCCACGATGGACCTGATCGGGTTGCCCTGGCGCATCACCGTGGGGCCGCGGGGGTTGAAGAAT
>JAASTF010000207.1 GCA_021767525.1 Paracoccaceae bacterium | reverse complement strand
TAATCGGTGATCGTGACCTCGACCCCGTATTCCTGTTCGAATTTCTCGATCAGCTCGGGGCTGGTGTAGTTGCCCCAGTTATAGATGTTCAGCTGGCCCTCGGCCTGCGCGGACCCGGCCACGGCCATTGCGGCCAGAACGGCAAATGATTTCGTCAGTTTCATAGTGAACCCTCCTGTTGGTTCTGTCGGTTATTTCTTGTTTCGGCTGAGAAAGAAAAAGCCCATCACCATCACCACCGATATGGCCAAAAGCGCCGTGGATATGGCGTTGACCTCGGGGGTGACGACTCGGCGCAACTGCCCCAGCATGTAGGTGGGCAGTGTATCCTGCCCGGCGGATTTCACGAATTCCGTAATCACCACGTCATCCAGCGAAATCACGAAGGCCAGCATCGCACCGGCCAGGATCCCCGGCCAAAGCTGCGGCAGGGTGATGCGGCGAAAGACGCGCCAGGGCGTGCCGTAGAGGTCCATCGCCGCTTGTTCCAGGCTCAGGTCCATCCCCTGCAGGCGCGCGCGGATCGGCATATAGGCAAAGGGAATGCAGAACGCCGCATGCGCGATAATCAGGTAGAACAGGCCGGTATATCCGGTCGCCACCTTGATCATGGCGAAAAAGATCAAAAGCGCCACGGCGGTCACGATCTCGGGCACCATCAGCGGCTGGTTGATCATCGCGAACACCAGCGTATAGCCGCGAAACCTGCCCTGCCGCGTCGTGGCCAATGCCGCCAGAACGGCGCAGGACGTGGCGATCAGCGTGGCCCAGAACGCGATCACAAGCGACCGGATCGTGGCGGCCTGCACCTGTTCGTTCTGCCAGGCGCTGACATACCAGCGCCAGCTGAACCCCTCCCAGATCGCGATCGAGGTGCCGGCGTTGAACGAATAGACCACCAACAGGATGATCGGCAGATACAGCACCACGAAACAGGCCATCGCAATGGTGGCAAACCCGGGCTGGCGGCGGATGTCGAACCCCTGCTTAGCCATGCCGCACCTCTTCGTTGCCGGCGGCGCGAACGTAAAGGATCAGCGCGACCATCACGATGGCCAGCAAGGTCAGCGACAGCGCCGCACCCAAGGGCCAGTTGCGGCCCGCGCCGAATTGCAACTCGATCAGATTGCCCAGCATCAATTGCTTGCCACCGCCCAGCACGCGCGGCGTGACATAGGCGCCAAGCGAGGGCACGAACACCAGGATCGACCCGGCGATGACGCCCGGCTTGGCCAGCGGAAAGATCACCCGCTTCAGCACCCGCCAGCGGCTGGCGTAAAGATCATACCCCGCCTCGACCAGCGTGAAATCGAACCGTTCAAGCGAGGCATAGATCGGCAGCACCATCAGCGGCAGGTAAACATAGGCCATGCCCAGCAGGATCGCGAATTCGGTGAACAGCATCTGTATCGGCTCGTCTATGATGCCGGTCCACAAAAGCAGCGTGTTCACCGTGCCCTCGGCGCGGATCAGTTCCATGATGGCGAAGGTGCGGATCAACAGGTTCGTCCAGAACGGGATGATGATCAGCAGCATCCAGATATCGCGCTTTTCCTTGGGGCGCGTGGCGATGAAATAGGCGGTGGGAAAGCCGAAGATAAAGGTCAGCAGCGCGGTCATCAGCGACAGCTTGATCGACCGCCAGAAGATCGACAGATGCGCATCGGCGAATCCGACCTCCTCGGTAAAGAAATCCTCTTCCAGCACCACGTTGAACCAGGCGTCGGTCGAAAACTCCCACACCACGCCGCCGTAATCGCCGGGCGTCAGGAAGGAATAGAACAGAACGATCAGCAGCGGCCCCGAGGCGGCAAATATCAACACCGCCAGCGCCGGCGCCAGCAACAGCCAGCGCGAGCGTGTGGCGCGTTGTGTGGCCGCGTCGCTCATCGCCTCAATCCCTCAGCACCTGGCCGACGCCGGGGGCCAGCGTGACCGTCACCGCGTCGCCCACCGACCAGCCCTGGCGCTGGCCGGGCTGGTTTTGCTGCCGCAGAACGAACCGCGCGCCGCCGTCCAGATCGACATGAAAATGCGTGTCGGTGCCGAAATAGACGATATTGGCCAGCGTGCCGGGCAGAGCCGCACCGTCGCCACCCGCCAGGCTGGCATGTTCGGGGCGGATTGCCAGGGTCACGGGCCCCGGCGCCATGCCATCATGCGGCGCGCGGACCTGCGCCTCGGCCCCCGAGGGCAGGCGGATATGGGCGCTGTCGCCTTCGGTTTGCAGCAACTCGACCTGCAGGAAATTGGTGTCGCCTATGAAATCCGCGACAAAGCGTTCGGCCGGATGATCGTAGATGTCGCGCGGGCCGCCGATCTGCCGGATCATGCCCGCATTCATCACGGCGATCCTGTCGGACATGGTCAGCGCCTCTTCCTGGTCGTGGGTGACGAAGACAAAGGTGATGCCGGTTTCCGATTGCAGGCGCTTCAGCTCCAGCTGCATGTCCTTGCGCAGTTTGAAATCCAGCGCGCTCAACGGCTCGTCCAACAGCAGCACCTTGGGGCGCGGGGCCAGTGCCCGGGCCAGCGCCACGCGCTGTTGCTGACCGCCCGAGATTTCCGATGTCTTGCGGTCGGCCATTTCGGTCATGCGCACCAGCGCCAGCATCTCGTCGACCGTGTGCTTGACCTCGTCACTAGGCTTGTCCTGCATTTCCAGGCCAAAGCCGATATTCTGCGCCACCGTCATGTGCGGGAACAGCGCGTAAGACTGGAACACCGTGTTCACCGGGCGCTTGTAGGGCGGCAGGCTGACCAGGTCTTGCCCATCCAGCTTGACGGTTCCGCGTGTGGGGTCGATGAACCCGGCGATCACCCGCAACAGCGTGGTCTTGCCACAGCCCGACGGGCCCAAAAGCGTGAAAAACTCATTCTCGCGGATCGTCACCGACACGTCGTCAAGCGCGGTGAACGGCGCGCCACGGCCGGTGAAGGTCTTGGTGACATTCGCGATTTCGATCATGCAGTCGATCCCCCGTCGATAATTTGATCAAAACTTATGGACGGCGGAAAATCAAATTCTTTGTCCGTTTTCAGCGCAAACCTTTGCGCTGGTTGGCTGAAAATTTGAGCAGGCGCCCGCAATGCTTGGTTGCGTTTGACACGAGTCAAAGCGCGAATCCGGCGCGCTGGCACAGTGGCCTGGACGCGCGAAAGGGCACGCATGACGCAAACCGCACCCGACCCAGGCCGCCCGGTGTTTCGCACGCGCGACCTGACCAAGATTTACGGCGGCGGCGCCACGGCCGAGGTGCGCGCGCTGGACGGTGTCGACCTGGACCTGCCCGAGGGTGAGTTGGTCGTGCTTTTGGGCCCTTCGGGCAGCGGCAAGTCGACCCTGCTGAACATCGTTGGGGGGCTGGATCATGCCACCAGCGGGCAGGCGTGGTTTCGCGATCAGGAACTGACCGCCATGACCGACCGGCAGCTGACCCGCTATCGCCGCGATCACGTCGGATTCGTGTTTCAATTCTATAACCTGGTGGCCAGCCTGACCGCGCGCGAAAACGTGGCGCTGGTGACCGATGTGGCCGACAACCCCATGCACCCCGACGAGGCGCTAGAGCTGGTGGGCCTGTCCGGCCGGCTGAACCACTTTCCCGCCCAGATGTCGGGGGGAGAGCAACAGCGCGTCGCCATCGCCCGCGCCATCGCCAAGCGCCCCGGCGTTTTGCTGTGCGATGAACCGACCGGCGCGCTGGACAGCAAGACGGGCACCGCCGTTCTGGCCGCGCTGGACGAGGTGAACAGCCGCTTTGGCACCACGACGCTGGTGATCACCCATAACGCGGGCATCCGAAAAATGGCCCATCGGGTGATCCGCTTTCACGATGGACGGGTGGTGGAGGTTGCCGAAAACGACACCCGCCTGCCCGCATCCGAGATCGCCTGGTGATGCTGCACGCGCTGGATAAGAAACTGCTGCGCGACCTGTGGCGGCTCAAGGCGCAGGCGCTGGCCATCGCGCTGGTTCTGGCCTGCGGTGTCGCCATTTTCCTGACCGGGCTTGGCATGGTGCGCGCGCTTGAGGCGACGTTGCAGGATTACTATGGCCGCCAGCATTTCGCGCAGGTCTTTGCCAGCGCCCGCCGTGCCCCCAACGCCGTGCTGCAAGACGTGGCCGCGATCGACGGGGTGCAGGCGGCCGAGGCGCGGGTCAGCGGCTGGGTCGTGCTGGATTTGCCGGGTCGCGCGGCGCCGGCCTCGGGGCGGGTGCTGTCGCTGCCGGCGCAGGGCGCGGTGCTGAACCGGCCGATACTGGTGCAGGGCCGCTTGCCCGACCCCGATGCCAGTACTCAGGTCGCGGTCAGCGAGAGGTTCGCCCGCGCCAACGGGTTCAAACCCGGCGACAGCTTTGCCGCCATCCTGGACGGCACGCGGCTGAACCTGACCATCACGGGCACCCTGCGCAGCCCCGAATTCATCTATACCCTGCCGCCCGGAGGGCTGATGCCCGATGACGAAGGGTTCGGCATTATCTGGATGCCCGAACGTGCCGCTGCGGCCAGTTTCGGCCTTAGCGGTGCCTTCAACGACTTGTCGCTGACCTTGCGGCGCGATGCCAGCATTCAGGGGGTGATCGACCGGGTCGATGCGCTGCTGGACGAATGGGGTGGCACGGGCGCGCATGACCGCGAAACCCAGGTCAGCCATTCCTTTATCCAGGCCGAACTGGACCAGCTGCGCAGCATGTCCGCCGTGCTGCCTCCGATTTTTTTCGGCATCGCCGCGTTCCTGGTGAACATGGTGCTGGGCCGCATCGTCGCGCTGGAACGGTCCGAGATCGGTCTGCTTAAGGCGCTGGGCTATCGCGACAGCGAAATCGCACTGCATTACCTGATGTTGGCGGCGCTGGTGGCGGCGCTGGGTATCGGGATCGGCTGGTTGGCGGGGGCGTGGCTGTCCTCGGGAATGTCGGTGCTTTACGCCCGGTTTTTCGATTTTCCGTGGCTGATCCGGCCGCATGACCTGGATGTTTATGCTTTGGCCGGGTTGATCGGCTTGGCCGCGGCGGGGGTGGGGGCGCTGCGGGCCGCGTGGGCGGCGGCGCGGCTGGCACCCGCGGTGGCCATGGCCCCGCCCGCCCCGCCGAATTTCCGGCGCGGGCGGCTGGATGCGCTGGCCCACGCGCTGCGCCTGCCGCAAACGGCGATGATGGTGCTGCGCGGCATTCTGCGCTGGCCCGTGCGCGCGGGGTTTACGGCGCTGGGCCTGTCGCTGGGCGTGGCGATCCTGGTGGCGTCGAACTTCATGCTGTCGGCGCTGGACGAGGTGGTGGACATCGCCTTTTTCAAATCCAACCGCCAGCACGCCAGCCTTGTCTTGTCGCACGAGGCCGGGTTGCAGGCCGTGACCGCCGCACAGCATCTGCCCGGCGTTATGGTGGTCGAGCCGCAGTTCGATCTGCCGGTGACGCTGCATAACGGCGCGCGCTCCAAGAAACTGGCGATCACCGCGCGTATGCCGGGCGGCGATCTGGCGCGCACGCTGGATGTGGATGGCGCGCTGGTTCCCCTGCCCCGGCAGGGTATCCTGCTGTCCGAACAATTGGCGCAGCAGTTGAACCTTGGGGCGGGTGATATGGTGCGCGTGGAATTGACCGGCACCCGCACGGGCGATTTTACCCTGCCGGTGGCCGCCGTATCCCAGCAGTATATCGGGTTGGGCGCCTACATGCAGCTTGATGCGCTGGCTCATCGCCTGCGCGAAGCCCCGCGCGTGACCGCGCTGAACCTGTGGATCGACACCGCGCAGCTGCCCGAGTTGCAGGCCGCACTGAAACAGATGCCGATGCTGGCCACCGCCGTCATGCTGACCGATGTGCGCGACAGTTTTCAGGCCACGATCAGCGAAAATGTCCGCATCAACACAGTCCTGTTCATCACCATCTCG
>JAASTF010000206.1 GCA_021767525.1 Paracoccaceae bacterium | reverse complement strand
TCGATCCGGAATGACACCCAAGGCCCGGGTCGCCGTCCAGCACCGGCGCATCGTCGCGCGCGGCCCCTTCGATCACCTCGGCCTGGTGGGCGGTGTCATATGTTTCTTCGCGGCTCATTCCTTGCCCTTCGGCGCCGGTTGCGGCGCCCGTTCAAGTTGCTTCAGCGCCCGGTCCCAGCGGGCAAGTTCATCCAGGTCAAACATCGTCATAGACCACTTCAAGCGAGGCCTTGGGCGCGGCGTTCTTGCCGCGCATGTCGGTGTCGGTGGCCGGTTCCAGAACCACGCCCGACCCGGTTTCCGAGCCGTCGAACAGCTCGAGAAGTTCGTCCTGGGACAGCGGTTTCGGGCGGATCGGCGGGGCCTCGGCCACGTTCATCCCCAGCTCGGCGAACAGCGCGCCCCATTGGCTTTGGTCGGTGCCGACGATCTGGTAATTGGCGGATTTCTTGCGCAGGTCGTCATCCTGCGGGATCGAGGCCAGAACCGGGATGCCTGCGGCCTTGGCAAAAGCCTGCGCCTCGCCGGAATGATCGTCCTTGTTCACGACCAGGCCGGCCACGCCGACATTGCCGCCCAGCTTGCGGAAATATTCCACCGCCGAGCAGACGTTATTGGCCACATACAACGATTGCAGGTCGTTCGAGCCGACCAGGATCACCTTTTGGGCCATGTCGCGGGCGATGGGCAGACCAAAGCCGCCGCAGACCACGTCGCCCAGGAAATCAAGCAGGACATAGTCAAAGTCCCAGTCGTGAAAGCCCAGCTTTTCCAACAGTTCGAAACCGTGAATGATGCCACGCCCACCGCAACCGCGGCCGACCTCGGGGCCGCCCAGCTCCATCGCGAAAACGCCGCCACGCTTGAAGCAGACATCACCGATCTGCACCTCTTCGCCGGCCAGTTTCTTCTTGGTAGAGGTTTCGATGATGGTGGGGCACGCCTTGCCGCCGAAAAGCAGGCTGGTGGTATCCGATTTCGGGTCGCACCCGATCAGCAACACGCGCTTGCCCTGCTCGGCCATCATGTGGCTGAGATTGGCCAGCGTGAACGACTTGCCGATGCCGCCCTTGCCGTAGATCGCGATGATCTGCGTTTTGCTGGTGGGTTCGGTGATGGGAATTTCGTCATCCGCCTGGGCGGCTTCGTCCTTCAGCCGCTGGTCGTAGCCTTTGAGGTTTGGCACGTCGTCCTTCATGCGGCTTGCTCCCAATTCAGTATCATTTTCAGGCAGTTCGGATCTTCGAACGCCGTGGCGTAGGCGGCTGGCGCGTCGGCGGCGGGGGCCTGATGCGTGATCAGCCCGTCCAGCGACAGCGCGCCGGTTTCGACCAGCGCGCGGGTGGCGGCCAGGTCGGCGCGCTCCCACTCGGCGGCGACGCGGAACCGCGCCTCTTTCATGAAGGCGGGCGGAAACGCGAATTGCAGCGGCTGGGTGTAGAACCCGGCCAGCACGATCTCGCCGCCCTTGGCGATGCGGCCCACCAGATCGTTCAACAGCCCGCCATTGCCGCTGGCGTCATAAATGGCGCGGTAATCGCGGCGCTCGTCGGTATCGGGGTGGATCACCTGGTATCCTTCGGCGCCGGTGGCGCGGTCGGGGTTCACCTCCCACACGGTGGGGGCGGGGGCGCCGGCGGCGACGGTCAGCCGCGCCAGAAGGCGGCCCAGAACGCCGTGGCCCACGATCAGGTCGGGCACGGTTTTGTCCATACCTGCCAACGCATGACGCGCGGTTGCGGCCAGCGCCAGCAATGCGCCTTGCGCGCCCAGGCCGGCGTCGATGCGGGTGACACGCTCGGCATCGGTGACCAGCATATGCGCCGCGCCGCCGAACAGGCCGAACGCCCCTTCGTAACAATTGGCGCCGGGCACAAAGACCCATTCGCCCGGACGGAAACCCGTCTCTGACCCGGCCTCGACCACCTCGCCTGCGGCCTCGTAGCCGGGCACAAGCGGATAACCCATGCCGGGAAACGGCGGCATCTGGCCCGACCAGAACAATTTTTCGGTGCCGGTGGAGATGCCCGAATGCGCGATTCGCACCACCAGATCCTTCGGCCCCGGCTGCGTCAGAGGCAGCGTTTCGACCTTCAGATCCTTTGGTCCGTTCAAGAGGACGACGGATGTATGCATGGCCCCCTCCCGCATTTCGCGCGGCGGCTTGTCTGTCCCACGAAGACTCAGCCGCACTGGTTTCAAGATAGTGTCAGTTTAACTTTACACTTCTGTCTGTCAATGTTTATTGACGATGCTGCAAGAGAAAGCGTCAGCTTAATTTGACAGCAGTTACCGCCGAGGTGACGTAGGGGCGCGGTGCGCGGGGAATCGCGATGTCGGTGAACCCGGCCTCTTCGCACAGCTCTGCGATTCGTGCGGCCGACCGGGTGCGCCCGGTGCCCATCGCCAGGGTGTAGAAGGCGAAATAGACATCGGTGATTCTGTCCGGGGTCGCGCCGCCCGACATCGGTTCGGACACGATCAGCCGCCCGCCCGCGGGCAAGGTGTCGTGAACCTTGCGCAGCAGCGCGCGCACGGTGTCGTCCTGGTGGTCATAAAGAACGCGGATCAGGCTGATCGCATCGGCGCCTTGGGGCAGCGGATCGTCGCGGAACGAGGCCGGGTGCAGCGTGACGCGCCCCGCAACGCCAGCCCGGCCCAGCCGGGGCCCGGCACCGGGCAGAACCGCGGGCAAGTCGACCAGCGTCATCGCCAGGTCGGGATAGGCGCGGCCCACCGCCGACAGGAAAGCCCCGCTGCCGCCGCCCACATCCATCAGGTGCCGCACATCGCGCAGACCGACCATTGCCAGGGTATCCTGCGCCACCAGCGCCTGGCTGTCGGCCATCAGGTCGGAATAGGTTTGCGTCACCTGCGGATCGACCGCACCGGACGCGCCGAACACATAGGGCCAGAACGCGGCCAGTTCGGTATCGCCCTTGCCCCGTAGCAGGGCGACCGGGTCTTGCATGTCGCGGTAAAAGGCGCCGTGATGGGCGATCATCTGGCGCAGGCCGGGCACGCCCAGCAGGGCCGCGCCCTTCCGCGCCAGGGCAAAACGCCCGTCGCGCCGGCGTTTCAGCAGGCCCATCGCCGCGCCCGCCTGGCACAGGATCTGCATATTCTCGGGCGGCAGACCACAGACCTGGGCCAGCGCCGAACCCTGCGCCGGGCCGTCGGACAGGCGGTCCAGCACGTCCAGCTGCACCAGCGCGCCCAGCGCCTGCGCCTCGACAAACCCTTGAACAATATGGAAAATCTCGGCCCCGTCGCGGCGGGCCATGCCCCGTGTCAACGGAAAGCGCGCGGCCCATGCCTGAAACGCCGGGCGCGCGATCAACCGGGCCAGGGCCCCGCGCAGCCGGGGGCCGGATCGGGGCGCGGCAGCGTCGGCCACGGGCTTAAACCTGTTTCGCGGCGGGGGTGATGACGGGGGTCAGACGCTCGGCCTGCATCCGCACCATCTGGGCCAGGGCGGCCTCGCCCGGGCAAGACGGGATCGAGGCGATGGCCCCGGACAGGATGTCTGTCAGACGCTTGATCGCGCCCTCGACGCCCAATTGCGCGACGGCGTTCGGGCGGCCATGCAGGTCGTCCTGCCCGGCCGGTTTGCCCAGCGTGTCGGAATCATACAGCGCGTCGCGCAGATCGTCGGCCACCTGGAACGCCTCGCCGATGCGGGCGCCCAGCTCTTCCCAGTCTTCGGGGTCGCGGCCGGCGGCGATGGCACCCATTTGCGTGGCCGCCACGAATAGCGCCCCGGTTTTCGAGCGGTGATAGGCGCCCAGATCGACCGTCGGTTCGCTTTCCCAGCCTTGGCCTGCGCAAATGCCGTTGGGCATCCCCGTCTGGCGGGCCAGCGTCAGCACCAACTGCGCGCTGCGCATCGGATCAAGTGGCGCCACACGGGCGAGCACCTCGAACGCCAGAACGATCAGGCTGTCGCCGGTCAGAACGGCCAGCGGCTCGGAATAGGCGCGGTGCACCGATGGCTTGCCGCGCCGGGTTTCGGCATCGTCGAAACAGGGCAGATCGTCATGCACAAGCGATGCACAATGGATCAGCTCTAACGCCGCGGCGGCGGCATCGGTGATCGCGGGCTGATCGTCGCCGCAAGCCATGGCGACCGAGGTCAGGATGGTGGGGCGAATCCGCGCCCCGCCCGGAGTGGTGGCATAGGTCAAGGCGGTGGAAAGCTGCCGGGGGGCGACACCCCCCTGCCCGATGGCAATCGCGTCGGTCACGGCCTTGTCGATACGCTGGTGCAGTGCCATCTTTCCCTCGCATTCCGCGCTGTGTCAGGATTTGATTACATCAATGTGTAAATCAGACTGGACAGTTTTCAGGAACGAGTCAAGAATTGTCTCTATGTTCGACACGGGCCGCCAGCATGGGGATCGGCCCCGCACCATCGTTGTGGGCGCGGGGATCGGTGGCTTGGCCTGTGCGCTGCGGCTGGCCCATGCCGGCCATGCGGTGACGGTGCTGGATCGGCTGCCCAGCCCCGGCGGCAAGATGCGCCAGGTGGACAGCCGCGCGGGGCCCGTGGATGCGGGCCCGACGGTGTTGACCATGCGCCCGGTGTTCGAGGCGCTGTTTGCCGATGTGGGCGCGCGACTGGACGATCACGTGACACTGATCGAACAGGACGTGCTGGCCCGCCATTTCTGGCCCGATGGCAGCGACCTGACCCTGACGAACGACCGCACCGCCAATACCGCCGCGATCGACGCCTTTGCCGGGCCAAAAGAGGCGGATGCCTTTCGCCGGTTCTGCACGGATATGGAGCGGCTGTTCGCCGCCTTCGACGCGCCGATGATGCAGGCGCCCGATCCGTCGGTGATGCGGCTGACGGGACGCGTGTTGCAGGAACCGGCGCTGATCCGCCTGATGGCGCCGCTGGCCACGATGCGCGCCGATCTGCGCCGCCGTTTTGCCGATCCGCGTCTGGCGCAGCTGTTCGCGCGATATGCCACCTATGTGGGCGGACATCCCGCGCAAACCCCCGCGCTGCTGTCGCTGATCTGGCGCGCCGAGGAACAGGGCGTTTGGGTCGTGCAAGGCGGGATGCACGCGCTGGCCCGCGCGGTGGCCGACCTGGCGCAGGCCAAGGGTGCGGTGTTTCGCATGGGCGCCGATGTCAGCCGGATCGAGGTATCCAACGGCCGCGTAACGGGCGTGACCCTGATGACGGGCGAGCGGTTGGAGGCCGATACGGTCGTCTTCAACGGCGATCCCCGCGCACTGGCCACCTGTGCCCTGGGCACCGGTGCGGCGCAGGTCGCCACCCAAACCCTGACCACGCCGCGCAGCCTGTCGGCGCGGGTTTGGGCCTTTGCCAGCACGCCCGACGGCCCCGACCTGGCCCATCACAACGTCTTTTTCGCCGCCGACCCGGACGAGGAATTCACCAGCATCGCCGCCGGACAGATGCCCGCCGACCCCACGATTTACATCTGTGCCGAGGATCGCGGGCAGGGTAAAGACCCGCCGCTGGTCGAACGGTTCGAGATCATCCTGAACGCCGCGCCCCTGACCGACGCGCCCCGCCCCGAAAAGGAGGCCCAGATATGCCACCAGAGGACATTCCCCACGCTGGCCCGGTTCGGCCTGACATTTCGGCCCGAGCCCGACGAGGCGGCGCTGACCACGCCATCGGGGTTCAACCGGCTGTTTCCGGCCAGCGCCGGGTCCCTTTACGGGCAATCCCCGCACGGAATGACGGCCTCGCTGCGGCGGCCCCGGGCGCGGACGGCGGTGGCGGGGCTGTATCTGGCGGGGGGAGGCACGCATCCGGGCGCAGGGGTGCCGATGGCAACGCTCTCAGGCCGGCATGCGGCCGCGGCGATTCTGAAGGACCGCATTTCGACCTAGAGGTGCCGCCCAACGGCTATGCCTGGTGGTAC
>JAASTF010000018.1 GCA_021767525.1 Paracoccaceae bacterium | reverse complement strand
TCCGCCAGGTAGTTGACGATCCGCATGTCAAAGTCTTCGCCGCCCAGGAAGGTGTCGCCGTTGGTCGACTTGACCTCGAACAGGCCGTCGTCGATTTCCAGGATGGTCACATCGAAGGTGCCGCCGCCAAGGTCGTAAACGGCGATGGTCTGGCTTTCTTCCTTGTCCAGGCCATAGGCCAGCGCGGCCGCGGTCGGTTCGTTGATGATGCGCAGAACCTCAAGCCCGGCGATCTTGCCGGCGTCCTTGGTGGCCTGGCGCTGTGCGTCGTTGAAATACGCGGGCACGGTGATGACCGCCTGGGTCACTTCCTCGCCCAGATAGCTCTCGGCGGTTTCCTTCATCTTGCCCAGGATGAAGGCCGAGATTTGGCTGGGGCTGTATTTTTCGCCCTTCACCTCGACCCATGCATCGCCATTGCCGCCATCGACGACGTTGAACGGCATGTTCTTCTTGTCCTTGGCCAGATCCTCGTCGTCGAACCGACGGCCGATCAGGCGCTTGACGCCGAAGATGGTGTTGGTGGCGTTGGTGACAGCCTGGCGTTTCGCGGGCTGGCCCACCAGACGCTCGTCGTCGGTGAAGGCGACGATCGACGGTGTCGTGCGCGTCCCTTCGGAGTTTTCGATGACCCGGGGCTGCGAGCCGTCCATGATGGCGATGCAGCTGTTGGTGGTGCCGAGGTCGATACCGATCACTTTACCCATGTTTTCGATCCCTTTCTTTTCAAGGCGATGACACGAGGCGTGGACCCGTTATGGCATCCTTGCCCCGAATTGTTGTGCGGCACCGGGGTGCGGTGCCACGCTTCCCGGCGTATATAAGGAGGGGTCTGGCACCCTGCAAGCACCGCAAATAGACCGAATAGATGAATCATGGGTAATTTCCCGGCCAACAGCCCCCAGAACCTGCGCGGCATCGACGTTTACAAGGCGTTTCTGGATACGCAGGCGCAGATGGGCCTGGTGGCGGCGCTGCGCGACGTGGTGGCCGCCGCGCCGATGTTCCATCCCGAAACGCGGTTCGGCAAGCAGATGAGCGTGCGCATGACCTCGGCCGGGCGGGTTGGCTGGGTCAGCGACAGGCGCGGCTATCGCTACGAGCCGCGGCACCCGTCGGGCGCCGACTGGCCGCCGATCCCCGAGATGGTGCTGGCGGTGTGGCGGCACCTGGTCAGCGACACGCGCGATCCCGATTGCTGCCTGGTCAATTACTATGGCGAGGGCGCGCGGATGGGCCTGCACCAGGATCGCGACGAGGCCGATTTTTCCTGGCCCGTTCTGTCGATCAGCCTGGGCGACGAGGGTCTGTTTCGGGTCGGTAACGTGGAGCGCGGAGGCAAGACGGAAAGCCTGTGGCTGACATCGGGCGACGTGCTGGTGATGGGCGGCGACGCGCGGCTGGTGCATCACGGGGTGGACCGGATCAGGTTCGGCTCGTCCACGCTGCTGCCCAGGGGCGGGCGGCTGAACCTCACGTGCCGGGTGGTTACCTGAAACTGCCTTGGCTTTAGTTCGAATTGCCGCCGGTTGCCACGATTGCGCCACAGGAGATTAAGACCCTGGCAAGAAACCTTGCGCTAATCCTTACCCCGGGTGAGTAAAAAAGGTGGTGGATATGGGCGCGCAAGGCAACGCCGCGCCAGTCATCATCAAACGGAAAAAGGTCGTCGGCGGCGATGGGCACCACGGTGGGGCGTGGAAAGTGGCCTATGCCGACTTTGTCACCGCCATGATGGCGTTTTTCCTTTTGATGTGGCTGTTGAACGCGACAACGGAAAAGCAACGCAAGGGTATTGCGGAATATTTCACGCCCACCGTGCCGATGGCGCGGATTTCGGGCGGGGGCGAAGGTGCCTTTGGCGGCAGCAGCATGTTCTCGGAAGACACGCTGCCGCAGATGGGCACCGGGGCCACGAACCTGCGCCCGACCGAGTCGAACCGGGCGCGCGGGGAAAGCGGCGTCTCGGACGAAGGCAGCGATGGCGATGCCGGCGCCGGCGCGCAGGACGAGGCGTTCAAGGCTGTCGAAGAGGCGCTGATGGGCCGCGGCGGCGAAAGCATGGTGCGTGAAGACCAGTTGAAGCACATCGTCACGCGCGTCACCGACGAGGGCCTGGTGATCGAGCTGTTCGACATCGATGGCGCGACGCTGTTCGACGGCGGCAGCGCCACGCCGACCCGTCTTTTGCGCGATCTTTCGGCGATGCTGGTCCGGGTTTTCGGTCTGGTCGACAATGCGGTTGCGATCGAAGGGCACGTGGCCGCGCGCCCGCTGGTCCTGGCTGACAACCCGGTCTGGTCGCTGTCGACCGCGCGCGCCGATGCGCTGCGCGGGCTGCTGGAAAGCGCCGATCTGCCCGCCGGGCGGGTCAGCCGGATCACCGGCCATGCCGACCGCGAACCGGCAACGCGCAACCCGATGCTGGCGCGCAACAACAGGTTGGAGGTGATCCTGCTGCGCTCGGACCGTTGATCGTATTTTATCTATTAGCCCGCTGTTAAGCCCGCGCCCTTATGCCTGTGTCCCAATGATTGGTTGATGCAGCAGAAAGGCGTATCCATGACGATTTCCTCTTCGCTTAACGCGGGCGTGGCGGGGCTGGCGGCGAATGCCAGCCGGTTGGCCTCGATCTCGGACAATATCGCGAACTCTTCGACCTACGGATACCGGCGTGTCGAAACCGACTTTCATTCGATGGTTCTGTCAAGCTCGGGCGGCGCCTATACCGCAGGTGGCGTGCGCACCACCAGCCAGCGCCTGATCGACCAAAGCGGCTCGCTTGTGACCACGTCGAACGCAACCGACCTGTCGGTGCGCGGCCGCGGCTTTCTGCCTGTCGCCCGCGGCACCGAGGTGGATGCGGGCAATGGCGACACGACCATGTATCTCAGCACCACGGGGTCATTCCGCACCGATGCCGAGGGGTATCTGCGCACCGAATCCGGGCTGGTTCTGCTGGGCTGGCCGGCCCTGCCCGACGGCACCATTCCCAGCTATCCGCGCGACACCTCCGCCGGGTTGGAGCCGGTGCAGATCAACGTCAACCAGTTCACCGGCGAGCCGACCACGCGGATGTCGCTGGGCGTGAACCTGCCCGCCGTCGACACCGCCGCCGGCGCATCGGGTGACACGCAAGAATTGTCGGTCGAGTATTTCGACAACCTCGGCACCTCGGAAAGCCTGTCGGTGGAGTTTACCCCGACCGTCCCGGCCAGTGGCTCGTCCAATGCCTGGACGCTGGTGATCCGCGATTCGGCCCAAGGCGGCGCCCTGATCGGTGAATACGACCTGACCTTCGATGACAGCCGCACCTCGGGCGGGACGCTTGCGACGGTCAGCACCGTTTCGGGCGGCACCTATGACCCGGCCACCGGGTCGATGATCGTCAACGTGGCCGGTGGCCCGATGGAGATCACCATTGGCCGCCCCGGCGAAAGCAGCGGCCTGACCCAGCTTTCCGACAGTTTCGCGCCGGTTTCGATTTCCAAGGACGGCTCGCCGGTGGGCAACATGACCTCGGTCGAGGTGGATGAAAACGGCTTTGTCCACGCGTTTTTCGACACCGGGATCACGCGCCGCGTCTATCAGATTCCGCTGGTCGACATGCCCAACCCGAACGGTATGGTCGCGCTGGATCGCCAGACATATCTGCCTTCGCCAGACAGCGGCACCTTTTTCCTGTGGGATGCCGGTGACGGCCCCACCGGCGACGTGGTGGCCTATGCGCGCGAGGAATCGACCACCGATGTGGCGGGCGAGCTGACCTCGATGATCCAGACGCAACGGGCCTATTCGTCGAACGCCAAGGTCATCCAAACCGTCGACGAGATGTTGCAGGAAACCACGAATATCAAACGCTGATCCTGACGAAAGGCCAAAGCCATGAGCATTTCAGGCGCGCTATCCAATGCATTGTCGGGGCTGACCGCCGCCTCGCGCGGGGCCGAGGTTGTCTCGTCCAACGTCTCGAACGCAACCACCGAGGGGTATGCGCCGCGCAGCCTGGAACTGGCGGCGCGCGCGATTGGCGGACGTGGCGGCGTTTCGGTCACCGGGATGCACCGCCATGTCGACCAGGCGCTGATCGCCGACCGGCGCATGGCCGATGCCGATCATGCCGAGTCGCAAACGCGCAGCGATTACATGCAGCGCGTGTCCGACATTGCCGGGCAGCCCGGCGCGCCCGGCGCGCTGGGCACGCTGGTGGCCGAGTTCGACGCCGCACTGGTGGCGGCCGCCAGCCAGCCCAACGCCAGCACCCGGCTGGATATCGCGGCGACCCGCGCCGGAGAGGTGGCCGACAAGCTGAACGCCATGTCCGACGGCTATCAACGGCTGCGCGAAGAGGCCGACCGCGCCATCGATACGCAGGTGACGCGGCTGAACACGCTTTTGGGCGATCTTGAGGATATGAACACCCGCCTGGTGTCGGCCAGAGGCCATGAAGAGGCTGCGCTTCTGGATCAACGGGACAGGATGTTGGACGAAATCAGCCAGATCGTGCCCGTCCGCGTGGCCCCGCGCGATCACAACCGGGTGGCGCTTTATACCCCCAACGGCGCCGTCCTGTTCGAAGGTCAGGCCGCCGAGATCGGGTTCACGCCGACCCCCACGATCCTGCCGCACATGACGCAGGGCGGGGGTCTGTTGTCGGGGCTGACGATCAATGGTCAGCCGGTGTCGAACGACCCGCCGGGTGGCCCGCTGCGCGGCGGTTCGCTGGGCGCCCTGTTCGCCCTGCGCGACGATACGCTGGTGCAGGCCCAGGCCGATCTCGACGGTATCGCCCGTGACCTGGCCGAGCGGTTCCAGGGTACAGCGGTCGACCCGACGCTGGCGCCGGGCGATGCGGGGCTTTTCACCGATGTTGGAGGCATCGTCACCGCCGCCGATGAGGTCGGCCTGGCGGGCCGCCTGCAATTGAATGCTGCCGTCGATCCCGCCGCCGGCGGCGAAAGCTGGCGCTTGCGTGATGGTCTGGCGGCGCTGGGCCCGGGGCCGACGGGCAACGGCGCCCTGCTGACCGCGATGAGCGCGGCGTTGGGCGAGGCCACTCCGCCGGTTTCGGGCGCGCTGCCGGGTGTGGCGCGGTCGGTTCACGGGCTGGTGGCGGATCTGCAATCGCGCGCCGCCTCGGGCCTGAACGAGCAAGAGCGCCGCAATGCCTTTGTCACGGCGCAGCGTGACGCGCTGATCGCGGTGCAGCGCGAGGGCGGCGTGGATACCGATGCAGAAATGCAGAAACTGTTGCTGATCGAACAAAGCTATGCCGCGAACGCGCGGGTGATCGAAACCGTCGGCCAATTGATCGACACCCTGATGAGGATCTGATCCATGACCATCACCACGCTGGGCGACCTGACCTCGCAATTCCTGCTGCGGCGACAGAACGTGGCGCTGCGCGATGAAATGCAGCGCCTCTCGCTGGAACTGACCTCGGGCCAGACCGCCGATCCGATCCGCCATTTGACCGGGGATTTTGCCGCGCTGTCCGATATCGAACAGCGCATGACCGGCAACGCAGCTTTCCGACAGTCGGCGACCGAGGCCGCCGCCACCACCGACGCGATGCAAACCGCGCTTGGCAACCTGCAGGACATGTCGAGCGACCTGGCCAAAAGCCTGATGGACCTGTCCGAAACCGGCCTGTCCGAAACGTCCGAGGTGGGCGCCGTGCAGGCCCGCGACATCTTTAACCGCGCCGTGTCGCTGTTGAACACGCGGATCGCCGGTCGCAGCCTTTTTGCCGGCGTTGCGGTCGAGCAGTCGGCGCTGGCCGATGCCGAAACGATCCTGTCCGATTTGCGCGGAGCGGTCAGCGGGCTGAGCAGCCTTGCCGACATCCGCGCCGCGGTCGACGCCTGGTTCGACACGCCCGGCGGTGCATTCGACACGGTGGCCTACCAGGGATCGCCCAGTTCGATCCCCGCTTTTCGCGTCGCACAGGATGAAAGCGTCCGGCTGGATCTGCGCGCCGACCATGAGGCGCTGCGCGACACTCTGAAACACATCGCGCTGGCCGCGATCGCGGACGATCCGGCCATCGGGCTGACCACGCGTGGAGCGATCTATGGTGACGCGGCGGTTGCGCTTTTTTCCGGCCAGGACGGGCTGTCGGCGGTGCGTGCCGATCTGGGCGTGACCCAGGCCCGCCTTGAGGAAACGACCGTGCGGCTGGCCAGCGAAAAACTGGCGCTTGAACAATCGCGGGGCACCTTGCTGTCGGTCGACCCTTACGAAACCGCCACGCGGCTGGAACACGTGCAGTCCAGCCTCGAAAGCCTTTACACCGTAACGGTGCGCCTGTCGCGCCTGTCGCTGACGGAGTTCATGTGATGCGTCTTGCCCTTGTCGCCGTGCTGGCCACGGCCCTGCCTATTCACGCGATGGCCAGCCCGGTCAGGATCAAGGATTTGGTCGAGTTCGACGGGGTGCGCGGCAATGATCTGGTGGGCTATGGTCTGGTGGTGGGCCTGAACGGCACCGGCGATGGAATCCGAAATGCGCCCTTCACCGAAGAAATCATGGCCAACATCCTCGAACGGCTGGGCGTCAATGTCAGTGGCGAGCAGTTTCGCCCAAAAAATGTGGCCGCGGTGTTCGTCACCGCAAACCTGCCGCCCTTTGCCCGGGCCGGTGGCCGGATCGACGTAACCGTGTCGGCGATCGGCGACGCCAAAAGCCTGCTGGGCGGCACGCTGATCATGACGCCGCTCAACGCGGCCGATGGGCAGATCTATGCCGTGGCCCAGGGCACGGTGATCGCGGGCGGCGCCGCGGCCGAAGGTGACGGCGCAACGACCGTTCAGGGCGTGCCAACGGCAGGCGTGATTCCCGCCGGCGCCTATGTCGAGCGTGAGATCGATTTCGACTTCACGCAGCTCAGCTCGCTGCGGCTGGCCCTGCGCGAGCCGGATTTCACCACCGCCGCACGGATCGAAACGCAGATCAACGCCAGTTTCGGGCGCGAGGTGGCGGTGATGCTGGACGCCGGCACGGTCGAGCTGGATATCGGCGCAACCGGCAGCCGCTCGCCCGCCCATGCGCTGGGTCGCATCGAGAACCTGCCGGTCGAACCCGAGCGCCGCGCGCGGGTGGTTGTCGATCAGCGGTCGGGCACGATCGTGATGGGCGAAGACGTGCGCATTTCGCGCGTTGCGGTGTCGCAAGGCAACCTGACGCTGCGGATCCAGGAGCAGCCGCTTGCTGTGCAACCGAACCCATTTGCCGACGGCGAGACGGTGATCGTCCCGCGCACGCAGGCCGAGATCGAGGAAGAGCCTGGTATCGGCCTCGCCGAAGTGCCCGACGGAACGTCGTTGTCCGAGGTCGTCGCGGGGCTGAATGCGCTGGGCGTTTCGCCGCGCGACATGATCGACATCCTGAAAAGCATTAAGGCGGCCGGGGCCCTGCATGCCGATTTCGTGGTGCGCTGATCGCGCAGGCGCGCCTCGTTATCAGCGATACTCCACAGTAAAAGGCCGCCCCGGATCGGGGGCGGCCTTATCCATGAAGTGCGGCCCGGGCTTTTACAGGTAGCCGCGCACCAGCGCACCGGCGATCAACGACCAGCCATCGGCAATGACGAAGAATGCCAGCTTGAACGGCAGCGAAACGATGACCGGTGGCACCATCATCATGCCCATCGACATCAGAACCGCCGATACGACAAGGTCGATGATCAAAAAGGGCAGGAACACCAGGAACCCGATCTGAAAGGCGCGGGCGATTTCCGACAGCAGAAAGCTGGGGATCAGCACCGAAAGCGGCGCCTCGGCTTCGGGCGCCACGGGCCCGAGGTCGTTGCGCAGCGCGGCCAGCGTTTCGAAGGTTTCGGGATCCATCCGCGCCGCCATGAAATCGCGAAACGGCGCGAGTGCAGCGAAAAACGCATCTTCCAGCTGGGCCTGCCCATCGACAAAGGGCGCAACGCCGCTGTCCCAGGCCGCGCGAAAGACCGGATCCATCACGAAATAGGTCAGGAACAGCGCAAGCGTGATGATCAGCATGTTCGGCGGTGCCTGCTGCAGGCCGATCGCCTGGCGCAGGATCGACAGAACAGTGACGATGAACGGAAAACAGGTGATCATCACCGCCAGGCCAGGCACCAGAGACAACAGGGTGATCAGCGCGAAAAGCTGGATCGTCCGCGTCGTCAGCGTGTCGCCATCGCCAAACGTGATCGACACGTCCTGCGCCATCGCGGCCGGCCCGGATGCCATCAGAACAGCCGCGGCCAGGCAAAGGCCGATCGCCTGTCGGGTCATTCCAGACCGTCCTCGAAATCGCTGACTTCGGTCAGGCGCACGGCCAGTTGTCCGGGCACATCGCCCTCGATCTCTTCGAGCTGCCCCCGCGCGATCAGCCGGTCGCCAACGTAAAGCTCGACCGGGTCATCCACACGGCGATCCAGGGTCAGCACCGAGTTTTCGCCCATCTGCAACAGATCGCGGATCAGCGGGCGCGCCCGCCCGACCGAGATGGTGATTTCGATTGGAACCGATGCAAAGGCGCTGCCAAGATCGCTTGGCGGCAGGGATTGGTCGCCATCAGCCATGTTTTTGGTCCTCCGTGACGGTGTCGAAATAGGCCGAGATCATCTGCGTGATTTCGTTCAGGGCGGTGTCGAGGTCGATCATGCGTTCGCGCTGACCGGCACGCAGAAAGGCCTGGCCGCTGCCCAACGTCTCGTCCGGTTGGACCGACACGTTCAAATTCGGCTCTTGTGCCACCAGCTGCGCGACCTTTTCGGCCTGGTCCGGGCTGACCGACAGAACCAAGGTGCTGCCGCCGACCTCGCGCGCGAGGTTCGACATCTCTTCGACCAGCCGATCCTGGAACGCGTGGCGTGCGGCACTGGGCAGAACGGTTTCGGCCAGGCCGCGCAACAGGGGGTCGAGGTTGCGCAGGATGGTGGCCTGCGCCTCGTGCAGGGTGAAGGAAAGATCCTGCAGGTTGCGGGCCAGTTCGCTGCCGATATGCGATTGTTCGTTCGCGTGGGCCTTGCTGGCGTCGTCCCAGCCGGCCTGATATCCGCGCTCGAACGCCTCCAGGCGCTGCTCTTCCAGCGCCTGGTCGGTGATCACCAACTGCTCGGCCTCGAGGTCGCCAAAATCTTCCAGCAGATGCTTTACCGTCATCTTGCCGGTTCCTCTTCCTCAAGCCAGCTGCGCAGGATCTCGACGGTTTCGTCCTGGCGCTCGCCGATCAGTGTGCGCAGGCGTTCGACGGCATCGGCCTGCTCGTCTTGATCCACCGGGCCGAACCCACCCATCTGGCCAAGGGGTGCGGGCACGAAATTGCCGTTCTCGTCCTCGATCTCGCCGGTCAGAAGTTCGGTCATGGGGTCGAAGCCGCCGGCATCATCGGGCGCCGGCAGAGAGGCGGGCGCGTCGCCGGCCGACCCCGCCAACACCGGACGCACGACGAACAGCCCCAGCAACAACGTGACCACGGCCAGAACCGCCATCTGGATCAGCGACATCGCATCCAGCGACAAGCGGTCGAACAGGTCCGGCGTTGCCGCGGTGCCCAGCGGCTCGACCGGTTCAAAGGCCATGGATTTCAGGGTGATCACGTCGCCCCGCTCGGAGTCGAAACCGACAGCCGAGGCCACGAGGTCGCGCAGGGCAGACAGCTCGTCATCGGGGCGCGGCTCGAAAGACTGCGTGCCGTCGGCGGCGGTGGCCGGGACGCCGTTAACCAGCACCGCGACCGTCAAACGCTTGATCGCACCAGCGGCGCGCTGGATTTCACGCTCGGTCTCGGACACCTCATAGTTCACCCTTTCGCGGGTGCGGTTGGTCTGGCTGTTGCTAGACCCGCCGCCGCCAGCCTCGCCATCTGGCAGGTTCGAGGCGACCGTGACATCGCCGCCGCCGGCATTCTGCGAGGTGTCGTTGCTTTCTTCGGTTTCGGTGCTGATCGCCACGCGACCATTGGGATCAAAGCGTTTTTCGCGGATCGATTCGCTTTCGTTGACGGTTTCCAGCGTCACTTCGACGACCGCGTTTCCGGGGCCCACCCGCGCCTCAAGCAGGCGTTGCACCTTGTCGCGCAAGGCGGCGCTGCGGTCTTCGGCGGTGTTCGAGGGCGCCTCGGCCTCGGTTCCGGCGACGATGGCTCCGGTGCCGTCGATGATGGTCACGTCTTCGGGCTGTAGGCCGGCAACGGCGGCCGCCACAAGAAAGCGCAGCGCGCGCGCCTGGCCGGGCGGCAGGGCGCCGCCGGCGGTCGTTACCGCCACCGAGGCCGAGGGGCGGAGATCGCGGCGGAACGGGTTGCCGCCGGTATTGGCGATATGCACCCGGGCCGAGGTGATTCCCGGCCCCGCCAGGATGGTGCGCGCCAATTCACCCTCTTTCGCGCGCCAATAGGCGGCATCGAACATTTGCGACGTGGTGCCGAACCCGGACAGGCCATCCAGCAACTCGTACCCCTTGGCGCTGTTGGCGGGCAGGCCCTCGCTGGCGAGCGTCATGCGCAGCGCGTCGCGCTGGGCCGCTTCGACAAAGATCGCGCCGCCGCGCACCTCATAGGTTACGCCGCGTTGTTCCAGGGCGCGCACGACCTCGCCCGCGGCGCCGTTCTCAAGCCCGGAATACAACAGCGTCAGGCTGGGTTTCGCGGCCATGCGCGCCAACCCTGCGACCGCCGCGACCATTGCCACTGTCGCAAGGATGACGATCACCTTGCGTCGCGTTTCAAGCGCATTCCAGGAATTCAGGATCTGCTGCACGACTGACCTCCGGTTAACAGGGCGTTCTGCCCCTGTTCTTTCCGATCTATGGCCGATCAGCCTTAACAATCGGTTAGTTCCTCGTGAGGTATGCAAAGCCTGCAACGAAACGAAAACGCAGGTGACGCGATGGCCGATGCAACAGCAGAGGAAGAGGTGAAAAAGCCCTCGAAGCTTCCGTTGATTCTGGGCTTGGTGCTGGCGATTGCAGGGGGCGGCGGTGGGTTCTATGCCGTGTATTCCGGCATGATCCTGGGTGGCGATTCGGAACACGCGGCCGACGATCACGGCGCAGCCGACGATGCGCATGGCGATGGTCATGACGACGCCCATGGCGATGATCACGGCGGCGACATGATCGAGGCGATTCCCCTTGGCGACCGCGTTTTCGTGCCGCTGGATCCGCTTATGATCTCGTTGGCGCCGGGGGGTGGCAGCCGCCATTTGCGATTCCGCGCCCAGCTTGAAGTTCCGTCGGAGCACGAGCGCGCCGTGCGGGCCGTTCTGCCGCGGGTGATCGACGTTCTGAACAGCTATCTGCGCGCGGTCGAAACGCGCGATTTCGAAAACCCCGCGATCCTTGGAAAACTGCGCGCGCAAATGCTGCGACGGGTGCAGATCGTGGCCGGTGCCGACCATGTGCGCGACCTGCTGATCATGGAATTCGTCCTGAACTGAAAGAGGGAACCATGGAACTGATTGCTGATATCCTGCTTGTGGCCGGGGCGCTGGGCGCCGGGCTTTATTGCTTTGTGCTGGCGCGCCGGCTGAGTCGTTTCAATGACCTGGAAAACGGTGTCGGCGGTGCCGTCGCCGTGCTGTCCGCGCAGGTCGATGACCTGACAAAGACGCTGTCCGCGGCGCAGGCCACGGCAACCGAATCAACACAGTCGCTTGCGGCGTTGACCGACCGTGCCGAGGGCGTGGCCAAGCGGCTGGAGTTGCTTGTCGCGTCGATGCACGATCTGCCCGACGCGCCACAGGAAGATATCCAGGAACCGATGTTCGTGCGGCATAGCCGCGCGAATGGTGGGGTGCAACAATGAGCGCGCGGCGCAAGCGCCGAACCGGCCGTGGCACGCTGGCCGTGATCGCGGCCTTGCTGATCGGTTCGGCTTTGTTGCGGGCCGGTTTGGGCGCTGGGGCGGCCTTGGCGGTCGTCGATGCGCCCTCGGTCCCCGTAGCGCCGACACCCGAAGCGTGCGAGCCGCCAAAGGATATGGGCCCGGTGCTTGAAGCGATGAATGCCCGGGAAGACCGGCTGAAACAGCGCGAAGCCCAGTTGCAGGACCGGATGCGCGCGCTGGCCGTGGCCGAGGAAGAGATTCGCCAAAAAACCCAGGAACTGGTCGCCGCCGAAGAGCAGCTGCGTGCCACCATTGCGCTGGCCGATTCCGCCGCCGAAGACGATATCACGCGCCTTGTCGCCGTGTACCAGGCGATGAAACCCAAGGATGCCGCGGCTCTTTTCGAAACCATGGATCCCGAGTTCGCCGCCGGTTTCCTGGGCCGGATGCAGCCTGACGCGGCTGCCGGGATCATGGCCGGGCTCAGCCCGCAGACGGCCTATTCGGTCAGCGTGATTCTGGCCGGGCGAAATGCGTCAGTTCCAACCGAGTAAATGCCCCGCGCTGAGGCTTTCTTAACCCCTGTTATGCGATGACTCGCGCAATCGGATCGGCCGGAGGGAACCATGCTTGGACTTATCGGAATAGTCGTGATTTTTGCCATGGTGTTCGGCGGCTACCTGGCCGCGGGCGGTAAGCTGGGCATCATCCTCAAGGCGCTGCCTTTCGAGTTGATGATGATCGGCGGCGCCGCGGTGGGCGCCTTCCTGATCAGCAATGACATGAGCGCGGTCAAGCACACCGCCAAGGATATCGGCAAGGTGTTCAAGGGCCCGAAATGGAAGCCCGACGATTACCGCGACTTGCTGTGCCTGCTGTTCGAATTGATCCGCCTGGCGAAATCCAGCCCCGTCGCGATCGAAGAGCATATCGAAGCGCCCCAGGACTCGTCGATTTTCTCGAAATATCCCAAGATCCAGTCCGACAAGGAAGCGATCAACCTGATCTGCGATACGCTGCGATCGGCGTCGATGAACTATGACGATCCGCACCAGGTCGAAGAGGTGCTGGAAAAGCGGATCGATGCGAACCTGCATCACGCCCTGCACAGCAGTCATGCGCTGCAAACCGTGGCCGATGGTCTGCCCGCGCTGGGAATCGTCGCGGCGGTTCTGGGCGTGATCAAGACGATGGCCTCGATCGACCAGCCGCCCGAGGTGCTTGGCAAGATGATCGGCGGCGCGTTGGTGGGCACGTTCTTGGGCGTGTTCCTGGCCTATGGCCTGGTCGCGCCCTTCGCCGGGCGGGTGAAATCGGTGGTCGAAGAAGACGCGCATTTCTATCAGCTGATCCGCGAGGTGCTGGTGGCGAACCTGCATAATCACCCGGCGAATATCTGTATCGAGGTCGGCCGACAGAATACGCCGTCGCATTACCGCCCCGATTTCGATGCGCTGGAAGAGTCGTTGAAAGCCCTCAAACAGGATGCCGCATGATCTGGCGTTGCTTTGTCGTTCTTGCCCTTCTGATCACACCCGCGGCGCCGGCGTGGGCCGAGACAGTCCGCGTCCGCTCGGGCGAGCATGGCGCATTCACGCGCGTGGTGCTGGATCTGCCACGCGCCGGGACATGGCAGCTTTCCCAGACCGGGCGCCAGGTCGACCTGCGGCTCGATGCCGGCGTGACGGGGTTCGACCTGTCCGGTGTCTTTGAAAAAATCGACCGCAGCCGCCTTGCCGCGATCCGTCCCGGGCCAACGCGCGACGCGCTGGTGCTGGATCTTGCCTGCGCCTGCGACGCCGAAGCGCTTTTGGTCGGCTCGCGGATGCTGGCGATCGACATCACGCCGGCCGCGGAGGCCCCCGCGCCATCCCCTCGTGGGCTGAGTTTCGGCGATCTGTCCAGCCGCACGCGCACGGTCGAACTGCCGCTGTTCCTGCCGCCCGTGCAGAAAAAGACCGCCCTGCCGCCGGTGAACGAGCCCGCGATGGACGAGGCCACGGACATCGCCGTGGCAAAGGCGGTCAGCAATGCCGAAAAGCGGCTGTTGCGACAGCTCGGGCGGGCGGCGACCCAAGGCTTGCTGACTCCTGTCGCGCCGACCCCCAAGCCGGTGCCGCCCACATCCCGAATTGTCGAGATACCGGCCCCGGTTCGCATAGAGCCCAAGGCCGACGACGTGCCGCTGCGCGCCACCACAAGCCAGGATGCCGGTTTCATGAAAAACCTGCGCGTAAACGGTCAAAGCATTCAGGGGGCGGCCTGCCTGCCCGATGATGCATTCGCCGTCCCGGATTGGGGAGGCGAGGGGTTCGATATCGGGCTGGCCAATTGGCGTGCCCAGCTGTTCGGAGAGTTTGACAAGGCCAATCCCGCGGCGTCGCTTGGTCTGGCGCGGCACTATATCCATTATGGATTTGGCGCCGAGGCGCGGCAGGCCCTGGCGCTGACCGCCCAGGCGCAGCCCATTCTGCACATCCTGTCGCGCGTGGTCGATGGCGATCCCGTCGATGATGCCGGGCCGTTGCCGGCGCAAACCAGCTGCGAGGGTGCGGTCGCCTTGTGGGCGGTGCTTGCACTCCCCGACAATGCGCCACCGGCGGATGTGAACGACAGCGCGGTCATTCGCCATTTCGCCGCATTGCCTGAACATCTGCGCGACAGGCTTGGCCCAGGTTTGGCGCAACGCCTGGCGCAAGCGGGCTATGACGATGCCGCCGATATCGTGCTGCGCCGTCTGAACCTGTCGAGTGACCGGAAAACCGCGCAACACGCGTTGGCCGAGGCCGAGATCGAGCGAAACAGGGGTGACGCCGAAAAGGCCCAGGAGACCCGAAAGCAGGTCGTCGCGGAGAATGCCGCCGAGTCGCCCCTGGCCCTGGCGAAAATCATCGAAGACGAAATAGCCGCCGGGCGCAGTATTCCGCGCAAGACCGCAGAATTGGCGGCCGCTTTTGCGTTCGAGAATCGCGGCGGGGAAAACGGCCCCCTATTGGGCTGGGCCGACAGCCTGGCACATGCGGGCGCGGGGCAATTCGATGCTGCATTTGACAAGCTTGACGCCTTGTCGCCCGAAAACCCCCATGCCGATCCGGATGCGATTTTCGACCTGCTTTTGCGCACGACGGCAGACGCGGAATTCATCAAGCACCTGTTCGGGCGCATCGAGCAGGCGGCAGGTCTGGCGCCTGATCTGGCCAACCGGCTTGCCCGCCGAGCGCTGGAGCTTGGGTTTCCGGATCAAGCGGCAGAGATGCTGACGGCGCCGGCGACCGGCACCGCGGTGCGCGAACGGCGGTTGTTGCGCGCCGAGGTGGCCCTGGCCCTGTCGCGCCCGCGCCAGGCCGAGGCCGAGCTGCTTGGCCATTCCGGCCCGGATGTCGACGCGCTGCGCGCGAGGGCGCGCAGCATGGCCGGCGATCACGCCGTGGCGGCGCAGGTCTTTTCCTCGCTCGAAGCGGATGATGAAACCTTGCGGGCGGCCTTTCTTGCCGGAGAGTGGGAGCAGCTTGCCGATTCCGATGATCCGGTTTTGGCCGCGCTTGCGCGTCTGAAGCTGGCCGATACGGAAGCAAGCGAGACGCTGCCGGGTGTTTTGGCGCGCAACCGGGCGCTTCTTGAACAAAGCTCGGACATCCGCAGCACGCTTGACCAGCTTCTTTCCAGTTTTTCGGTCGACGAAACAGGCGGATAGCGCCGCGATCCTGCCACCCGGTAACCAAATCGAAAGGTGGCGCGCCTAACCCTTGTATCGCTTGCAGAACGCAGCGGAGGACGAACAGATGATCGAACGGGGCAAACCCGTGATCGGCACGACGGGCCCGGACATGAACGCAACGGGGCAGACCGGTTTCCGTATTAAGCGTTCCGGGGCGGATGCATGATGGCAAAAGCGCTGTCTCCCCAGGTGATGTTCCAGCCGACCGTTTTGCTGGCGTTGGCGTTGATGGCCGTCATCGTGATGATGATCCTGCCCATGCCGGCCTGGGTGCTGGATATCGGGCTGGCGGTTTCCTTTGGCCTGGCCATCCTGATCTTCACCGTCACGCTGTTCGTCGAAAAGCCGTTGGATTTCTCGGCCTTTCCGACGATCCTCTTGGCTTCACTGATGCTGCGGCTGTCGCTGAACGTGTCGTCGACCAAGCTGATCATCGGTGAGGGTCACACTGGCACACGCGCCGCCGGTGGCGTGATCGAGGGTTTTGCGAACTTCGTGATGGGCGGCAGCCTTTTTCTGGGTCTTGTCGTTTTCGGCGTTCTGCTGATCGTCAATTTCATGGTGATCACCAAGGGTGCCGGGCGCATGGCCGAGGTCGGGGCGCGGTTCGCATTGGACGGAATGCCCGGCAAGCAGCTTGCCATCGACAGCGACCTGTCGGCCGGGGCGATCGATCATGCAGAGGCGCGCGCCCGGCGCGAACGCGAACAGCAAGAGACGACGTTTTTCGGCTCGCTCGACGGTGCGTCGAAATTCGTCAAGGGCGATGCGTTGGCCGGTCTGCTGATCACGCTGTTGAACCTTGTCATGGGCTTGGTCATGGGCCTTGTGGTGCATGATCTTCCCTTGTCCACAGCCTTTGAAACCTATGCGATCCTGACCGTTGGCGACGGGTTGGTGACGCAAATTCCGGCGGTGATCATCTCGATCGCGGCAGCCTTGCTTCTGGCGCGCGGTGGCACGGTGGGTGCCACGGACACCGCGCTTGTGGCGCAGCTGGGCAAGCATCCGACGGCCCTTGGCACCGTGGCACTCATGATGGTTTTGTTCGCCCTGGTGCCGGGCCTGCCCTTCGTGCCCTTCGTCATCGGTGGCGCCGCGCTGGGAGTGGCGGCATTCATGGTGCATCGCCGCTCTCGCACCGAGGACGTGGCGCCAAGCGATACGACAACCGAAGACATGCCGACGCCACAGCCGCTGGGCGATGTGCTGGACCTTGACGATATCCATGTCGAATTTGCGCCCGACCTTGTCGAGATGGTGCTGGATGCCGGCACCGGGCTGGATGTCAGGATCGCGAACATGCGGCTGCACGTGGCAAAGGCCTTTGGCCTGATCCTGCCCGAAATCCGTTTGACCGATGATGCCGGCCTGCCGCCTGGACACTACGTCATCCGCATTCAAGGGGTCGAGCAGGTGCGCGCCCGGCTGTTTCCCGACCGCGTTCTGGCGCTGCTGCCCGACGGCGACATCGACCTGCCCGCGGGCGAGGACGTGGCCGAGCCCGTTTACGGTGCCCCGGCGCGATGGATTCCGACAGCTGCCCAGGAAAAGCTCGCCGTCGAAGGGATTACCATCGTCACCCCCGCCGAAGTGCTGGCCACGCATCTTCTGGAAACGATCAAGCGCAATTTTTCGCGCCTGCTGACGCTCAAGGCGTTGCAGCGGCTGCTGGACGAAATGGTAAACCTGTCCGACCCCAAACGCGCCGCCGCCAACCGCCAGTTGCTGGACGAGATGATACCCGACCGTGTGCCGCTGGACCTGCTGCACCGGGTGACGCGCCTGCTGCTGGATGAGCAGGTTTCGGTGCGCAACCTGCCGCTGATCCTCGAAGCGACGGCCGAGGCGCGGGCCGCGGGCCTGACTGCCCCCGATGCGATCTGCGAACATGTGCGACAGCGGCTCGGGTTTCAGCTGATCGCCCCGCTGAAGCGTGATGATGGCACGTTGCCCCTGATCCAGCTGGCTCCGGAATGGGAAGACACGTTCGCGACCTACCAGGTGGATGGCGAGCGTGGGGTGCTGGATGTGGCCTTGCCGCCCGACCTGTTTGCGCGGCTGACCGACGGGGTCGCGCGGAATGTTTCCGACGCGGGCGAGCGCGGGGTCTATCCTGCGCTGGTCACCTCGTCGCGGCGACGGCGATTCCTGCGCACCGTTCTGGCGGCCAAGGGCCTGTCGACGCCGGTTCTTTCGTTCGAGGAAATCGGCGTCGATGCGCAGCCCGCCCTGGTCGGCACGGTCGCCGCATGATCGAGCAGGCCGCGACGCTCCTGGGCTTGTCGCAAGCGATGCTGTGGCACGGTTTCGCGGTGTTCCTGCGCGTCGGCGCGATGGTGGCGCTGCTGCCGGGATTCGGTGAAACCTCGGTGCCGGTGCGGATCAAGTTGGGCCTGGCGCTGGCCTTTACCTTGCCGGTTGCCGCGGCGATCACGCCCTTTGCCGGGCCGATCGAGCTGCCGCGCCTTGCCTGGTTGGTTGCGACCGAAACACTGGCCGGGGTGCTGTTGGGCCTAAGCCTGCGGCTTTTCGTTCTGGGCCTGTCGACCGCCGGATCGATCGCGGCGCAATCCACCTCGTTGGCGCAGATATTTGCCTCGGCAGGCAGTGATCCGCAGCCTGCCATCGGCCATGTTCTTGTGGTGGCGGGGCTGGCGCTGGCGATGATGACCGGCCTGCATGTCAAGGCGGTGAGCTTTGTGATCCTGTCCTATCAGATGTTCCCGGCCGCGCAGTTGCCGGATGCCGGCGTGGTGTCAAGCTGGGGTACGGCGCTGGTGTCGCGTGTCTTCGCGCTGGGCTTTGTGCTGGCAGTGCCCTTCGTGATCGTCTCGGTGCTGTACAACCTGACGCTTGGCGTCATCAACCGCGCGATGCCGCAATTGATGGTGGCCTTCGTCGGGGCGCCGGTCATCACCTTCGGCGGTCTGGCGCTGTTGATGCTGCTCTCGCCGCTGATCCTCCAGGCCTGGCTGTCGGCCATCGATGGATTTCTTGCTGCCCCGCACGAGGTGAGCCGATGAGCGCCGGCGCCGAGGACGAGGCCGAGAAGTCTCACGAGCCGACCCCGCGCAAGCTGGAACAGGCGCGCAAGAAGGGCGAAGTTGCGCGATCGCAAGACCTGTCGGTGGCGGCGGCCTATGGTGGGCTGCTGCTGGCGCTTTTGTTGACCGGACCGGCCGCCATCGATGCGTTGGGCGCCACGTTTCGTAGCCTTATCGAACATGCCGATCGCTGGCGGACGATGTTCTTTGACGGGTCCGCGCGGCAGCCTGCGCTGGGTCTGATCGCGCAGGTCTCGGGTGCTGTGGTGGCCTGGTTCGCCATACCGGCCGCGCTTGTCCTGGCCACGGTGATCGCGCAGCGGGCCTTTGTTGTGGCGCCGTCGAAACTGGCGCCCAAGCTGAACCGGATCTCGCCCATCGCCAATGCAAAGAACAAGTTCGGCCGCGGCGGCCTTTTCGAATTCGCCAAGAGTTTCGCCAAGCTGGTGATCTATTCCGCTGTGCTTTTCGTGTTTCTCAGCGTGCGCCTTGAGGACATGTCGGCCACGGTGCAGACAAGCCCGGGCGTTGCGATGTCGATGCTGGGCCGGTTGTGCATCGAATTCCTGTTCGTCGCACTGCTGGTGGCGCTTGCGATCGGCGGCATCGATTTTCTCTGGCAGTGGAACGAGCACATGCGGAAGAATCGCATGTCGCACAAAGAGCTGCGCGACGAGCACAAGGAATCCGAGGGCGATCCGCATATGAAGCAATCGCGCCGCGAAAAGGCGCGCGAAATCGCGTCGCGGCGGATGATGCAGGACGTCCCGCAGGCGGATGTGATCATCGTGAACCCCACCCATTACGCCGTGGCACTGAAATGGAGCCGCGCGCCCGGCTCGGCGCCGGAATGCGTGGCCAAGGGCGTTGACGAGATCGCCAGGACGATCCGTGAGATCGCTTATGAAAACGGCGTGCCGGTGCATTCGGATCCGCCAACGGCGCGGGCGCTTTACGCCACCGTCGAGATCGGCCAGGAAATCGCGCCAGATCATTATCGTGCGGTGGCCGCGGCGATCCGCTTTGCCGATGCCCTGCGACAGAAGGCCAAACGCAAATGACCGGAAAGATGGAGCAACTGAAACGGCTGACCGGCATGGTCTATCGGCTCAGGCAATCGGAATTGCAGGCCTTGCGGGCAGAAGAAACCCGCCTGCGTGCCGCGTTGACCGAGATCGAAGAGAACCGCCGCGCAACGGCGGCGGCCGATCGTGCCGATCCGGTGCGTCAAAGCCTGGGCGCCGATATCCTGTGGCAAGGCTGGCTGGATGCGCAGCAACGCGACCTGAACATGGAGCTGGCCCGCCTGCGCGCTCGGCAAGAGCCGGTCGAGCATCGGCTGCGCAAGGCCTTTGGCCGCGATCAGGTCGCGCAGGCGCTTGCCGTTTCGGAATGGGAGGCGCAACGGGCCCGGGCGCGCAAGCGCCAGGACTGACCGTCGCGGTCGTCAGACATCCTGTCGGGCGATGTCGGTGATCAGCACGTCGCGCACATCTTGACCCAGAACGCCGCGCGCCGCATCCAGCAGCGCATCGCGCAGGATCTGCATGTTGCCAGCCGTCGTGAACGCCCCGCGGAAGCCGCCGACATTCGCGTGGTCGAACAGAACCTGCAGGAACACGTCGCGCAGCTTGGGTTCGCGGGCATAGACATCCTCGCGGCTGCCCGCCGAGGCCTCGACGCTCAGGGATAGAATCACCATCGCCGCGACCCTGTCCTGGTCGACCACGGGCACGACGAACTGGTTGTTCAGCTTGACGTATTCCGGCAATAGCGGCTCGCCGTGATCGTCGACCGCATGGCCGTCGTCCTTGGCGCCATGGGCTGCGGTTTCTACGGGTTCGCACTCGGGCAGCGCGGCGGTTTCGGCAGGATCCGGGCGCAACATGATGCCCGCGCCGATGCCGCCGCCGATGCCGATCAGAACCAAAAGAACGGGAAGGAGTTTACGCACCATCTTGATCCTCGTCAGAACGGCAGAACGGCGTCCAGCACCTGCTGGCCGATGCGCGGTTGCTGCATGTCGGAAATCTGGCCGCGGCCGCCATAGGACACGCGGGCCGAGGCGATCTTGTCATAGGTCACCTCGTTCTGGCGCGAAATATCCTCGGGCCGGACATAACCGGTGACCAGCAGCTCGCGCATCTCGAAATTCACCCGCACCTCTTGGCTGCCGGAAATCGCCAGCACGCCGTTCGGCAAGACCTGGGTAATCGTCGCGGCCACCCGCAATGTCAGCTTTTCGTTGCGGCGCACCGATCCGCTGCCGGAACTGGAAGATGTGGACGAGATCGACACCGCCTCGGCCATCGACGCGCCTTCGGGAAGGCGTTCGTCGATGCGCTGCGGGATACCCAGCAGACCGGGCACGCCCAGGCTTTCCGCGCCGTCGCGGGCGCG
>JAASTF010000205.1 GCA_021767525.1 Paracoccaceae bacterium | reverse complement strand
GGACATGGCGGGCTATGACCGCGCGACCAATGTCGAGGGCGTGGTGAAGGGCGCGGATGGCGAGCCCACGGGCGAGTTGCAGGAAATGGCCGCGATGTTCCCCGTCATGCGCCGCGTGGGCATGGATTTTCGCGGGCTGACGACCAAGCCCGACTCGATCCGCACCTATGCGCAGGTGTGCATGCGCGCGGGCGTGACCACTGTGACCGACCTCTATGCGCAGATGGAAGACGAGGATCTGGACGGGCTGCTGGCGGTCACATCCGAAGAGGCGTTCACCGCGCGGCTGGTCAGCGTGCTGGGCGTGGCGGGCACCGATCCCGCGCAATCGGCGGCGCGGGCGCTGGCCCTGCGCGAGAAATCCACCGACAAGCTGCGGCTGGGGTCGGTCAAGTTGATGACCGATGGCTCGATCCAGGGCTGGACCGCGCGGGTGAAATGGCCGCATTACGTGGGCGGGCAGCCCAACGGCATCTGGAACATGGCGCCCGAGGAGATTCACCGCATGGTCGACACCATGCACCAGGCCGGCGTGCAGATGCATATCCACGTCAATGGCGACGAGGCGAGCGAGGTGGCCATCGACGCCATCGCGGCCGCCGCACGCAAGCACCCCTGGCCCGGCGCGCGGCATGTGCTGCAACATTGCCAGATGATGGGCCGCGACCAGTTCGAACGCTGTGTCGAGCTGGGCGTGTGCTGCAACATCTTTGCCAACCATATCTGGTATTTCGGTGACCAGCACGCGGCGCTGACCATCGGCGAGGATCGCGCCCTGCGCATGGATGCGGCGCGTGCCGCGCTGGATGCGGGCGTGCATATGGCCATCCATTCCGATGCGCCGGTAACGCCTTTGGGGCCGCTTTTCACCGCATGGTGCGCGGTGAATCGGCAAACCATGTCGGGCCGCACGCTGGGCGAGGCGCAAAAGATCACCGTGGCCGAGGCGCTTTATGCGGTCACGATGGGCGCGGCCTATACCCTGAAGATGGACGCCGAGATTGGCAGCATCGAGGCCGGCAAGCGCGCCGATTTCGCCGTGCTGGGCGATGATCCGCTGGCCGTCGCGCCCGAGGTGTTGAAGGATGTGCCGGTGCTGGGCACGGTTCTGGGCGGGCAGGTGAACCGGGCATGAGCGATCTGCCGCGCCTGCCCCTGACCGTGATCGGCGGCTATCTGGGGGCGGGCAAGACCACGCTGCTGAACCGGCTTTTGGCCGAAGATCACGGGCAGCGCGTGATGGTGATGGTCAACGATTTCGGGGCCATCAACATCGATGCCAGCCTGATCGAGCGGGCCGAGGGCGATACGATTTCCCTGACCAATGGCTGCGTGTGCTGCACCATGGGCAATGACCTGTTCATGGCGTTGGGCGATGCGCTGGACCGCCGCCCGCGGCCCGACCACCTGGTGATCGAGGCATCGGGCATCGCGGACCCGGCGAAGATCGCCATGGCCGCCCGGGCCGAGCCCGAAATGGCCTATGGCGGGATCGCCGTGGTGGTGGATGCGGTGAACTGGCCCAAGCTGGCCGACGATCCGCAGATCGGCGCGCAGATGCAGGGGCAGGTGGCGGTGGCCGATCTGCTGCTGGTGTCGAAGGCCAATGGCGGTTTGCCCGCGGGGCTGGAGGCGCGGCTGGCCGCGCTGTCGCGCGCGCCGCTGGTTGACCTGGCGCAGGTGGACGCGGTGGCGCCCTTGTTGCTGGGTGGCATGACGCCGGGCAGCGGCGTGGCGCCCGCGCGCCCGCATCCGGGCTATATCGGCTGGGCGCACGAGGGCGACGAGGTGCTGGACCGCGCCGCGTTGGAGGCGCTGGTGGCCGCCGCGCCCGCGGGGCTGTACCGGATCAAGGGCAAGGTGCTGGCGCCCGGCGGCGGCGCGCATGAGCTGCATGTGGTGGGGCGCACCGTCGACATTAAACCCGCGCAGGCCGACCACACGACGCTGGTGGCCATCGGTCTGGAGGGTCGGGTGACACAAGATCAGATCGCCGCCTGGTGGGCGGGGTGCTGAGCGTGTGGTTGCGCGACCTGGCTGCCGCGCCGCGGTTGGGGGCTCTGCCCCCGTCGCGCGATGCGCGACTCCCCCGGGATATTTGGAGAGAGAGGAAACGTTAGACGAGGGCCTGAAAGACCAGTCCAGACAGGATGGCGCCGGTCAGTCCGAGCCCGAGATAAAGGCCAAAGACCGGGCGTTTGACCAGCGAATAGACCGCGATCATCGCCGGGATCGAACTGACGGCACCAGCAACCATGAAGGCCAAAGCCGCACCCATGCTCATCCCCTGCTGTGTCAGGCCAGCCAGGAGCGGTGGCGCGACGTAGGAGTTGAGGTAAGCGGGCATCCCCACCAGGGCCGACAGAGCGATCGGGCCCAGCCCGTCGCCACCAACCACGCGGGCGATCATGTCGGCGGGGACGTAATGCACCATCAGCGCCTCGATCACGTAGGCGAGGGCCAGCCATTTCACCAGAAAGAGCGCGTTCACCCGCATTTCAGTGCCGAAGGTCTGGCGGCGGGCGCTGTCTTGCCAGATCTTCCAGATCGGGCGGGTGGCGCCGGGTTTCGGCGCGCTGCAGCAGCCCGAAGGGCGCCAGTTGCGCAGGGGATCGGCAAAGGCGCCCGAGCGCATCAGGCCCAGCGTGATGAAGCCGCCGAAAAGCCCGAGGGCCACCGCCGACACCGCCTTGGCGATGGCAAAGGGCCAGCCGAGCGCGGCCGCGGTGATTAGCAGCGTGGGCGGGTCGATCAGAGGTGAAGACAGCCAGAACGCCATCACCGCCGAGACCGGCGTGCCAAGCGCCAAGAGCCCGGCGATGAACGGGATCACCTGGCAGGAGCAAAAGGGCGCAAGCCCGCCCAACAGGGCGGCTGCCACGATCATGCGGCGTTCGCGTCCCTTGAAGGCTTGGGCGATCACGGCATCGGCGCCGGCCGATTTGAGATAGGCGATCATCAGCACGGCGGCGATGATATAGGGCAGGGTGCGTAGAAACGCGCCAAGCGCGAATTGCCCGACGGGCGCGGCGTTGCCGGGATCGAGCAGCGCAACCAGAGCCAGAAGGCCAAAGGTGAGTGTCCAAGGCGTGGCGAGGCGAGCGCGAAGGGTGCCAAGGGATTTTGGGGCAGAGATATCAGCCATCGTTTGCGGCCTTTCGGTTTGTGCTGTCGGCGCAGCATTCCTGCAGGATGAAATCGGCCAGGCCGCGTAGGGCGTCGTAATCGGCACGGGTGCGCAGGGCGCGGCCTTCGCGGGTTTGGGTCAATAAGCCAGCGCCGGTCAGGAATTTCAGGTGGTGGGCCAGGGTTGAAGGCGGCACGCCGGTGCGCGAGCCAATTTCTTGCACTGTCAGCCCGTCTTGGCGCGCGCGGATCAGCGCGCGCAACACGCGCAGCCGCGCCTCGGACCCCATCGCGGCAAAGCCTTGTGCGGCCTTTTCCCATTCCATGCGACACCCAATGATTCGAAAAAACTAGGTTTATAGAAATCAAAAAAAGGCCGAGATGCAAGAGAAAAGCCCCGGCAGGGAAAGCCTGCCGGGGCGATTGGCACCAAGAATACGGACGTGTCAGGCGCTGGTTGTCACGTATTCCTCAAGCAGTTTTTCGTCGCGCGCGGCCTCGATCTGGGCGATGCGGTCCTGGTGCAGCTGCTGGTCGAAGCGGTATTTCACGAAGTTCACCAGGCTGAGCGTCAGCATCAGGATGCCGATGCCCCAAAAGCCCTTGGTCGAGAGCGGCACATCGGTCGACAGATACAGCGACAGGCCCAGCAGGAAATAGGACACGGCAATGCCCGCGCCGTTGAAGAATTGGATCATACCCAGGTCGGTTTTCACTTTGGTCATGGTCTTGCTCCTTGTAAAACATGGTTATTGCTTGGGGGTTTCGGGTTTCAGCCGGTCCAGAACGGCGGTGGCCGTGACCTTGCCGGCGGGGCCAAAGCCCGCGTCGGCCATGCGCTGGTCGATCCCGTCGCCCGACAGGTCGCGGTCGATCTCGGCGACGATCTGGGATGTCTCGAAAGGGTCGTCACGGTTCAGCACGCGGTCGATCATCTCTTGCGCCTCGGACATGGCATCGCCGCCGCCGGCGCGTAACAGGCGCATCTGGATGTCCTGTTCGCGGCGCACGGCGCGGGCGCTGATGGCCCCCTGTTTCAGCTCGACCAGGCGGCGGTGGCCGGCCTCGACCGAGGCGCGCAGTCGGGTGGCCTTGCGATCCAGCCGGTCCAGGGTTTCGCCGCGCAGGCTCAGCTCGTTCTCCATGTCAGCGATGGCCTGCGCGCCCTCGGCGGCCATGCCGTCCTGGCCCGCGGCCAGGGCCTGGGTCACGCGCTCGGTCAAGGTGGCCAAACGCGATTTCAGGGTGTCGACCAGTTTCTGTTCGCCGCGTTGACGCTGGATCAGGCTGGCCAGCGTGGCCTTGGCGGCCTTGAGGCTAATTTCGACCTCGCGGATCTTTTGGTCGATCAGTTCCGGCGCGTAGGCGTCGCGCATGGTGTCTTCGGCCCTGGCGGATGCGCCGATAAACAGGGTTTTAAGCGTTCCGAACATCCACATTCCTCCTTGTGAACAATGTTCATAATTTGGATATAGGGAGCGCGTGAACGGTGTTCAAGATTTTTGTGAGCAGTGTTCAGGAAATGGTTTGTTTCTCGGTCATGCCGCGCAGCAGTAGGGCGATCATGTCTTCCAGCTGATCACGGGGCACCGCCGAGATGCGGTTTTCCAGCCCCAGCAGCACGATGCCATGCACCGATGAGAACAGCGTGCGGGTCAAAAGCTCGATCTCGGTGTCGGATTTTTCGGGGAAGATGCGCGCCAGCGGGGCCGAGATGAAGCCGAAGAGCCGCGCAAGTTCCTGCAAATACCAATCGGGCACATCCGAGGTGACCGACATTTGCAGATCGAACAGTGTGCGCCACAGGCGGGGATGATCGCTGGCGAATTGCAGGTAGGCGCGGCTCATCCCGATCAGTTGATCGGTGGGCGAGGCGTCTGCCGCGTCTTCGACCGATTGCGCCACGCGCCGTCCCAGCCGCGCGAAGGTGCGCATGTTGACCGCGATCACGATGTCTTGCAGGTCGTCGAAGACGTTATAGATGGCGCCGGTGGCGCAATTGGCCTCGCGCGCAAGATCGCGCGCCTTGACCGCATCGATGCCGCCATCGACGATGCGTTTTTCAGCGATATCGATCAGGGCATTGCGCAGCGCCTTGCGGCGCTCTTCGACTTTGCCGGCCATTGCTCATCCCCATGAACTGCGTTCATAAAAGGTAGGGCACGGGTGAGAGAATGAAAAGACTTAGCAGCTGGTTTTGCCGTCGGACTGATCGGCGGGGCCGCAGAACAGGCGATACAGCAGGCCAATCACCTCGTATGTGTTCTGGTCGGCCAGGCTGTAATAGATGGTCTTGCCCTCGCGCCGGGTGGTGACCAGCCCCTCTTCGCGCAGGCGGGCCAGCATCTGGCTGACGGCAGCCTGGCGGATCTGCAACAGCTCTTCCAGCTCGCCCACGGATTTCTCGCCCGAGCCGAGATGGCACAGGATCATCAACCGGCCTTCATGGGCCAGGGTTTTCAGATAGGCCGCCGCAGACTGCGCGCTGCGCGCCATTTCTGTGGGCGGGGCCGGGGGTGCCTGCGTGTTCAATGCATCAATCCGCTTGTTTTGCACGTTCATAGCATGACCCATAAGCAATTGCGAGGTTACCGTTCGGACGCGGGGGCGCCCCCTTCAAAATGGTTTCCATTTGCGTAATCGCAAGGGTCTTCTTGCATTTGCAGGTGCAGGCCTTCGCCGGTGTAGGGATGGGCGCGGGCCAGATCCTCGTCGATCTCGATACCGAGGCCGGGGGTGTCGGGCAGGCTGACAAAGCCCTGATCGACCCGGATCGCACCCTT
>JAASTF010000204.1 GCA_021767525.1 Paracoccaceae bacterium | reverse complement strand
GGCAGCGCCGCGCGCCCCACCGCCAAAGGCGTGGCGTCGCCTGCTTCGGGCCCCGAGACGCGGACAAGCTGCACGAACCCCGCCGCGGACGTGCGGCTGACCAGCAAGGTCACGTAATCGTCGTCACCTTTGCGCGCCGCAAGAAACCGGAAATCCGACAGGCTGACATACATCGCCGGCGCCGGCATCACCTCGATCTCGAAGCGAAAGTCGAACCCGCCGCAATCGGCATCGGCGCATTCGAACAGCTCGGCATAGCCCGCGCGCTCAAGCTCGGCCCGCAGCGGCGCGAACAGTTGCAGCGTCGTCATGTCCTGCCCGTCGATCCGCCACGCCCGGCGGGCCACCCGGCCCTCGACCATGCGTGTGGGCAACCGGCCGGCCGTGTAGGGCCCGGTGGGCAGAGCATAGCTGTCGGGCTCGGTGACTGTTTCACCGGTCAGGCGGGCATTGCCGGGCAAGGTCAGCTCAAGCGCGATGGCAGGCGCGGCCATCAAGCACAGGGCAAGGGCGGCGAAACGCAAGATCATCTGTTTTGCGCGTGATACTCGTCGTTCGGCCGCATATCCAAAGCCGAGGCCACACGGTTCGTCATGTTGTAGAACCCGGCCACGTTGGCGATGTCCCAGATATCGCGGTCAGAGAACCCGTGGGCGCGCAGGGCCTCGCGGTCTTCTTCTTCGATGCGATAGCTTTCTTCGGTCATCTTTACGGCGAAATCCAGCATCGCACGCTGTTTCGGCGTGATATCGGCCACGCGGTAATTCATCACCAGCGCCTCTCCCAGCTTGGGATCGCCCGACAGCGCGCGCACTGCCTGGCCATGCGCGGTCAGGCAGTAAAAGCAGCGATTGACCGAGCTGACGGCCACCGCGATCATCTCGCGTTCCAGCTTGCTCAGGCCGCTATCGCCCAGCATCAGCTCGTTATACAGCGCCGAAAACGTGTTCAGCTTTTCGATGTCGAAGGCATGGGCGCGCAGCACATTGGGCACCAGCCCCAGCTTTTCCTGGCAGATATCGAAATATTTTTGCGTCTGCGGCGGCAGCGGGTCGACCGGCGGCAGATTCAGGGCTGTGGGCATGTCCTTGGCGCTCATGCAAGATCCTCCTCGTGCTTGCGATAGTGATACTGTCCCACAAGCGTCATGCCGAGGGAAGAATAGAGCGCGTTGGCCCCTTCGTTACCCTGCGTGCAAACCACGGCCAGGTGGGTCGCCCCTTGTTTTTGCGCCCAAAACGCGGCCTCGCGCATGAAATAGCGGCCCATGCCCTGCTGGCGCTGATGCTCCAGCACCTCAAGCGCGTGCACCATCGCAACGCCGTCGTGGATGGCGACGAAGCCGGTGCCGCCAGGATGGTCGTTCAAGCGCCCGATCAGGCTGGTTTTCGGCCCTTTGGCGCGGTGCATCACGGCGATGCGCCCCGGCCCGATGCCGCCATCGGCCCACATGTCGATCTGGATGGCCAGCGGTTCCCACAGGGTGAAGGTGGTGATGCGGGGCGGGCGTTCGGTGGCAATCGACTCGACCGGGGCGACGTAGATATTCACCGGGTCGATGATGGCATAGCCGCGCGCCGCCAGCATCGCATCGAGCGTCTCGTCGCCCTGCCGGATCTGGAACAGGCGCGGCTGGCCCAACGCTTGCATCGCGGTCTCGGCCTGCGGAATATCGGCTTCGGTAACCGCGCCCATGGCGGTGGCCGCCGACACGCGCTGGCCGCCGCCCTGCCCTTCGCGGATCAGCCAGGGGCCTTCGCGGCGAAAACTGGCCGCCGGCCAGGTGCCATCGACCACATCGTAAAGCTGCGCGGCGGTGGGCAGGTCGCTCATTCGCCGAATTCCTGCGAAAGCCGGGTCATCGCCGCGTCGACCTGCGCGCCATCCTGCCCACGAATGACGATCTGCGCGCCGTAAACGCCATCTTTCTGAAACGGGTACGAGCCGATGGACAGGTCCGGGAAATCCACCGCCAGCTGCCCTAGCGGCCCGGCGATATCGCCCTCGCCGCGATAGACCCGCAGGCTTTGCGACATCAGCGGGCTGCCCCCCACCAGCGTCGGCAAAACGCTGGCCACCATGGTTTCGAACACGGTGGGCACCCCCGCCATGACATAGACGTTTTCCACGATGAACCCGGGCGCCGCCGACACCGGGTTGTCAATCAGCGCCGCGCCCTCGGGGATGCGGGCCATGCGCAACCGCGCCTGGTTCAGATCGGTGCCCATGCGGTCATAATGCGCCTGCAGGATCGCGCGCGCATCGTCGCGCACGTCGATGGCGCGGCCAAAGGCGCGCGCCACGCAATCGGCGGTGATATCGTCATGTGTCGGGCCGATGCCGCCGCTGGTGAACACATGGGTGTAGGCCGCGCTGAGCGCACGCACCGCGCCTTCTATGGCCTGGGCCTCGTCGCTGACAACGCGCACCTCTTTCAGGTCGATGCCGACCTTGGTCAGCTCTTGTGCCAGGTGGTGCATGTTGGAATCGCGCGTGCGCCCCGACAGGATTTCATCGCCGATGACGATCATGGCAGCGGTGGGGTTGGGCATGGGCGGCTCTCCTTGCGTGGGCGGTGCTCTCGGTATAGGCCCCGATCCATGCGCTTTCAAACCCCACTTGTGCCCGCCACGCTGATCCGCCGTTACAAACGCTTTCTGGCCGATGCGCGGCTGGAGGACGGAACCGAAATCACCGCCCACTGCGCCAATCCCGGCAGCATGATGGGCCTGGCCGAGCCCGGCATGCGCATCTGGCTGGAACCCAATGACGACCCAAAGAAAAAGCTGAAATACGGCTGGCGGCTGGTCGAACATCCCAGCGGCGATTTCACCGGCGTCGACACATCCGTCCCGAACCGCGCCCTGCGCGATGCCCTGATGGCGGGCGAGGTGCCGGGGCTTGAGGCCCCACATGTGCAGCCCGAAGTGAAATACGGGGAAAATTCGCGCATCGACTTTCTGCTGACGGGCAACGGCCCCGATACCTATGTCGAGGTGAAATCCGTCACCCTGTCGCGTCAAAAGGGCCTGGCCGAGTTTCCCGACAGCGTGACCGCACGCGGATTGAAACACCTGCAAGAATTGACAGCGGTCAAGGCAAAGGGCGCACGGGCGGTGATGCTCTACCTGGTGCAGCGCACCGATTGCGACCGCGTGACCATCGCCGCCGATATCGACCCGGCCTATGCCGCCGGTCTGGCCGCCGCGGTGGCTGCCGGGGTCGAGGTTCTGGCCTTTGACTGCCGCATCACACCGCAGGACATCACCCTGGGCCGCGCACTGGCATTTGAACAGCCCTGACCGCGCGGACGGTTTCACGCTCTGGCCCTTGGGCGAAAACTGCCCTAAGTATGGGGTATGGTTTGAAATTCGGCAAAAGGTCGGACCAGGTGAACGAGAAATTCAAGGGACGCGTCACGCGCGAGGGCATCCGCATCCACGAACAGGCGGATTTTGCCGGTATGCACAAGGCCGGCGAATTGGCTGCGCGCATCCTGGACGAAATCGCCGAACATGTCTTTCCCGGTCAGACCACCGGCGAAATCGACCGCATCATCGAAGACAAGGTCAACGCAGCCGGCGCCAAGTCGGCGACGATCGGTTACAAGGGCTATCGTCACGCCAGCTGCATTTCGATCAACCACGTGGTCTGCCACGGCATCCCCAGCGACAAGAAGCTTAAGGATGGCGATATCCTGAACATAGACGTGACAGTGATCGTGGACGGCTGGTTCGGCGATACCAGCCGCATGTATGTCGCCGGCAAATTGTCGCGCAAGGCCGAGCGGCTGGTGCAGGTTACGCATGATGCGCTGATGCTGGGCATCGAAGCGGTGAAACCCGGCAACACCTTCGGCGATATCGGCCACGCCATCCAATCCTATGTCGAAAGCCATCGCATGTCGGTTGTGCGCGATTTCTGTGGTCACGGGCTGGGCCGCGTGTTCCATGCGCCGCCCAACGTGTTGCATTATGGCCGCCCTGGCACCGGCCCGCTGCTGGAAGAGGGGATGTTTTTCACCATCGAGCCGATGGTGAACCTGGGCCGCCCCGAAACCAAGGTTCTGGCCGACGATTGGACGGCCGTGACGCGCGACAAATCGCTATCGGCGCAATTCGAACATTCGGTGGGTGTAACGGCGCAGGGCGCCGAGATCTTTACCCTGTCGCCCGCGGGCCGCTTTCACCCCACCTGGGGCTAGGCCCGGCGTCAGGCGAACTCGGGCTCGGTATCCAGGGTCTGCGGCTGGGCAGCCTTGTGCCAATAGCGCAGTTGTTCGATCAGGTCGGCGCGCGACAAATCCGGCGGCAGCGAAAAGTCCGGGATCGGGATGTATTCAAGCGGCGACAACATGATCAGAACGAAATTACCCATCTCGGCGATTTCGGTCACATCCGCCCACTCGACATGAGCATGAAGCGCGCCGCCCTCGGCCGCGATCCCGTATTGATTGATGGCCAGGCTGCATTCCTTTTGCCGGATCGGAGCCGACATCAACGCCGCCTGCAGCCGCTTATGCCCCAGCGTATTGCCAAGGCCCAGCATTACGGCGCAGGCCATCGCGGCCAGAACGGTCGAAATCTGCGCGCCGGACTCGTCGGGAAATACGTGGGTTTGCAGCATGTTGAAGGTGGCGAACAGAACCGTCACGGCCAACAGCAATGCGATCCAGCGCAGCGGGCCGAAGAAACGCATGGTCAAACGGTTGGTCAGCTTGGCAACAGGAATGTCCTGCCAAGAGTACACAAGGTAAATCGTATCGCCCATCACTCTGCTCGTATAAGTGTTATCGAGGTGTCCCCATAATCACGCTCATCCTCGATAGTGCACCAATGGGGCAGAACTATGTCGGCACCCTCTTCCCAGACGATCAACGCACCGTTTCCGATCCATCCACCGGCATGGGCGGCGTCCAGTGCCCGCTCGCCCAAACCCTTGCCATAAGGCGGGTCCAGGAACACCAGGTCATGGGGCGCACCCGGGCAGGGCCCCAACCGGGTGGCATCGCGGCGCACGACCTGCACCAGGTCGGTCACGCCCAGTGTTTTCACGTTTTGCGCGATCAGCCCCTGCGCCTTGCGGCCGTTTTCAACGAAGGTGACATGCGCGGCCCCGCGCGACAGCGCCTCAAGCCCCAAGGCGCCGGTGCCGGCAAACAGGTCCAGCACCCGGGCGTCCGAGATCGGATCGCCGAACCGCCCACCCTGCAAAACCGAAAACAGGCTTTCGCGGGTTCGGTCGGTGGTGGGGCGCAAATGCGCGCCGGCATCGCCCTTGCCCAGACTGGCCAGCGGGCGGCCGCGGAACTGGCCGGCGATGATCCTCACGCGCGCATCAGGGTTTTCAGGTCGGTGCCCGGGTCGGCGATAGCCGCCGGATCGGCGGTTTTGCCCCCGTCGATCAGCCGCTTGCCCACCATGTAGGCGCGCGGATCGTTGGCCGCATCCACGGCCAGCAGTCGGTCGCCCGCGAAATACCAGAACGACACGCTGCCCTCTTTCTCGCCCGGGCGCGTCACGATGCGGTCATAGCCGGTATTCAGCCCGGCGATCTGCAGCTTGACATCGTATTGATCCGACCAGAACCAGGGCTGCGGAACATAGGGTTTTTGCGCGCCCATGATATTCTCGGCCACGCATTCGGCCATGTCGATGGCGTTGGGCACCGATTCCAGCCGCAACCGCCCGCCCGCATGGGGAAAACTGGCGCAATCGCCCGCCGTCCAGATCGCCGGATCGCTGGTATGACCGAATTCATCCGCGGCGATACCGTTGTCGATTTCCAGCCCCGCAGCCTCGGCCAGCTGGGTGGCAGGCGCTATGCCCACTCCGACGATCACGAAATCCAGCGACAGCTCGGACCCGTCGCTTAGCACCGCACCGGTCACGCGATCCTCGCCCAGCAGCCGGGTCAGGCCAACGCCCTCGCGGATATCGACGCCAT
>JAASTF010000203.1 GCA_021767525.1 Paracoccaceae bacterium | reverse complement strand
TCCATGCCGAAAGCGTGCCATTTGGCCAGCTCTTTGTCCTGCATCAGCCGGTCGTATTCGGCGCGCAGGCGAGGGATGTTGCGCTGGATCGTCACGTCGCGGGCGTCGCCCCAATCCATGCGGATCCAGTAATTCAACCCGATCGAGCGATCCACATGCAGCGCGCGGCCTCTTTGGCGCTTGATCAGGAACGACTCGGCCGAGCGGAGCGCATAATGATTAAGCTGCAACAGGTCGTAACCAATGGATTTTTTCGAACTGCGCCAACCGTTTTTCAGCACCTCGCGCGTCATGTCGCGGCCCGAGCCATTGACCCACTTCACCTTTGCCTCAAACCCGTCGCCCAGCTTGTTCGGGCGGTGGCAGCTGATCTTGGAATAGGCGCCGATATTGCGGAACATCGTCTTGAACCCCCAAACCGTGTGCGGCTTGGGGCAGAATTTCGGGGCGCAGGCGTCGAATTGTTCGATCACGAATTTCTCGTTCAGGCGGTGCACGCCGCTATGGCCGAACAGCCGCCACGTCATCGCCACGTTGGTGGCGTCGGGCACCGCGGCAAAGAAATCGTCCAATGTGCCGTTGCCGCAGCGGACATTGATGAACTCGTCCACATCGATATGGATGATCCACTCGGCATTCCGGATCACAGGCTCTTTCAACGCCTGGTCCAGCGCGTATTGCTGGGGCGAGTTGCCTTTCCACGCGTCGTTGTTGCGGTGTTCCAGCACGCCCATCGCTTGCAGCCGGTCCAGGATTTCCGACGTGCCGTCGCTGCAATCGTTGGTGTAGATCAGAAAGTTATCCACCCCCATCGCCCGGTGATAGGCGACCCATTCGACGATATAGGGGGCCTCGTTCTTCATGCAGCCGACGATCACGTTGCCGGTCGACCCCTCGGGCAGCTGGCGCGGCGGCATCGGGTCGTAGGGCGCGGCCAGCTCTTCCTCGTTCACGCGGCCCAGCTTGTTATGCGGGCGGAACGAGCTGTTTTTCAGCTTGTGAAAATTCTGCACCGCCAGCGGCGGCATGATGGCCTGTGCCTCGGCGCTCAGACCGTCCTCGGCCGGGGCGGCGGGGGCGGGGTCGGCGCCATTCAGAACTTTCAGATCGGCGATCTTGGTTTTCCTGGCCTCGCGCGTGGCCTTGTCGATGCGCCATTTGAACGCCAGCAGGTATTGCGACGCGCGGTATCCATTGCCGGGATCGGCCTCGGACCAGCCGCCGGGCTTGGCGCGGTCGCGTTTCAGATGGGCGGCCGTCAGCGCCGGGTGATCCTTGAGCAGTTGTTTGTTCTGCGCCTCGAACGATTTTGACACCTCGGCCAGTTCACCGGACTGGATCGGATCGCCGGGCACGGCGATTTCACCGTGAAACTTGCGCCACAGCTGACGCGGCAAGACGCGGTCGGTTTTCGCCAACAGGTGCAGGATCAGCGCGTTCAGCTGGCGCGAGCGCGCCAGCGACGCGGCCGAGGGCTGCGGATCGGGGCTGCCCGGTTTGGCGCGGCCCAGCGTGTCGTCGATTTCGAACATGGCGCGCAGTTCCTCGGTCGCGTCCTGACCGTAAAACAGCGCCTCGTCATAGGGGCGCAGGCTGACGCTGCCGGCGCCGAACACATCTTCCCAATGCTGCACAAGTCGTTGATAATCCAGCCAGAACGCCGGGGCCTGCACCTCAAGAAACTGGCCCTTGTCGGGTTCGATCACATGGCCGTCCAGCAGCGCGTCATCCCACCAATCCTTGGTGCCGGCCATCTCAAGCTCCAGCTCCAGCGAGGCGCCACGCCCCTCCATCACCTGCTGGGCATAATGGCGGGCCAGCGCGCGGCCCTGTTCGTCGACATGGGCGATGATGCGGATGTCGTCGGAAAGCGGCGTCAGCAAGGCGCGCAGCCGCTCCAACTCGGACCGGCGCACCAGCGACGGGCCCAGCTGGCTGGCCGACAGGATCAGCGCACGGGGCTTGTGAGTGTCCACGTCGCGGGCCAAGGATGCGGCCAGTTGATCAAACAGCGCCTGTTGCTTGTCCGGCGTGATATAGCCCCGGTTAAAGCGCAGCGTGTCGATATGGTCGGGATCGGTGACGGCCATGTAAAGCCGCGTGTGGTTCTTGCCGCCCGCCGCACGCGGAAACAGATAGCCCTTTTGCAGCAATTGTTCGCGCTTGTCGGCCAACACGTCTTGCAGCCGCGCCGCCCCCATCGAGGCCAGACCGATATGCAAATAGATGCGCATCAGGCGCGCTCCGTCTCTTTGTTGGCGTTGCGGCGGCCCCACCATTTCAACGTCAGACCCAGATGCGCGCCGATCTTTTGCGCCGCGTCGCGATCCGCGATGTCGAACCGCAAAAAGGTATCATCCCCCGCGAACAGCCGGTCAAGATGGGCGTAGTGCGCCTCGATCCAGCGGATACGCTCGTCGGTGGTTTCGCCGAAGCCTGCGGGCAGGCCGGGAATCTGGCCTTGCGGCAGCCGTTCGGTGCCGAGGTTCGACCAGCGCAGCATACTGTCCGAGATCGCCCGCGGGTCGCGCCAGCTGGCCACGAAGCGCGCACCGGGATGATGGGTGCGGATCGCGTCGATCAGGCCCCAATCCATTTGCGGCCACAGCGACAGCGCACCGCGCAGCACGTTGATCTCGGTAAAGCCCTGGAACTCGTCCATATGCACCAGCGGATCGCCAGTATGGAAATAGCCCTGATACATCAGCTGCCCCACGAATTGCCGGTGCAGGCTTTCATCCTGCGTCTGATGCGGGCGGATGCGGTAATCGGCGGTGCGCAGCCCCGACAATTTCAGCGCATGGCCCAGCGTGGTCGTGCCCGATTTCGGCAGGCCCAGGTTGATGACGCGCAGCCGGTCCGCCATCACGCCAGCCCCAGCTCGGCCAGCAACGCCTCTTCCTCGGGCGGCAGTTTGCTGGCGGCTTTCAACTGATCGCGCATGGCGCGATAGCCGTCTTGCGCCAGCAATTCGTCGCGCTTGGCGATATGCAGCGCCACCGCCTCGTCATGCAGCGCGGCGATTTCGGGGTCGGCTTTCAATTCGGCCAGCGCCTTGGTCAGCGCGGGCAGATAGCGGTGGATGCTGTCGTCGTGAAAGGCGGGGTCGTTGCGCTCGCGCCAATAGGTGTCGTCGAAGGCGCGGTTCTCGCGGTTCACGTCGCCGCGGTCGTTCTTGACCAGATAACTGTCCAGGCTGCGCAGCGCGTAATGGTTCAGCGTGGCGAAATCGCGCGCACCGGCTGCGGGGAACTTGCGGATGCGGCGCGGGTTTGCGGCCACCAGGAACTTGTGCGGCACCTTGCGGCCCGATCCGTCGGTCCAACTGGGCCGTTTGCGCGGCGCGAGGTTCTTTTTGAAAAAGGGCCGGTGCGCGCCGTAGTATTGCAGCGGAAAATCCCGCCGCACCAGAGACTTGACCTCGATTGCCGATTGCCCGCACCACAGGTCGGGATTGTGGCTGCGGGTGAATTGTTCGATCACCGGGCGATCCTGGAACGCGTCGATGTCGTCGTTGGCAAAGAACTGAAAGGTCACGCTGATGGCTTGCGGGTCGCCGCAGGCCTCGATCAGGGCGGGGATCGTGTGATCGCCCACATGGATGTTCAGGAATTCATCCACATCCGCGACCCAGACCCAATCGGCATCCTGCACGATGGGCTGCTTTGCGGCGTCTTTCAACGCCTCCATCTGGTAATTGCGTCCCTCGGCGGGGTTGGGCAGGTGTTGCACCAGCCCGCGCGCGGCCAACGCATCCAGCAGCCGGTCGGTCGCGTCTGTGCAATCGTTGGAATAGAACAGGTGATCGGTCACGCCGATCAGCCGGTTGAAGGCGATCCATTCCAGCAGGAATGGCCCCTCGTTCTTGACGCACGTGACGGCGGTGATGCGCATCACGGCTTTTCCCCGGCTGTCATCTCCGATGTCATCGCTTGATCTATCGCCTCGGTGGCTGCCCGGGTGTGTCCCGATTTGGCCCTATATTATGGGCGAATTCATGGCAGGTCAGGGGAAAAACGTCAACGCGCGCCCCGGCCCGCGACCAAAGCGCTAGTTGACCTGTTGCGCTGCAAATGCACTTCTGGGCACCCAGGGAGGATCGCGATGACCGAATTTTCATCCATCGACGCCGTGCAAGAGGGGCTTGCACGCCAGGATTATGTCTGCGGCCGGGCATTGGCGACCGTTGTGTTCCTGTCGCTGCGCCTGGGCCGTCCGCTGTTTCTGGAAGGCGAGGCCGGCACCGGCAAGACCGAGATCGCCAAAGCCATCGCCGCCGCGCTGGGTCGCCGCCTGATCCGCCTGCAATGCTACGAAGGGCTGGATGCCGCAAGCGCCGTCTACGAATGGAATTTCGCCGAACAGATGATCGCCATCCGCACCGCCGAGGCGGCGGGCGGCGCCGATGCCGACATGCTCAAGACCGAGCTTTTCACCCAGGACTACCTGATCGAAAGGCCGCTTTTGCAGGCGATGCGCCCGCAGGATGGCGGCGCGCCGGTGCTGCTGATCGACGAGATCGACCGCACCGATGAACCGTTCGAGGCCTTCCTGCTTGAGGCGCTCAGCGATTTCCAGGTGACGATCCCCGAGCTGGGCACCGTCAAGGCGCCCGAGCCGCCGATCGTCATCCTGACCTCGAACCGCACGCGCGAGGTGCATGACGCGCTGAAACGCCGCTGCCTGTATCACTGGGTCGATTACCCCAGTTTCGACCGGGAAATCGAAATTCTGCAGGCCCGCGCCCCCGAGGCCGCCGAGGCGCTCAGCCGCGAGGTGGTGGCCTTTGTCCAGGCGCTGCGCACCGAGGACCTGTTCAAGAAACCCGGCGTGGCCGAAACCATCGACTGGGCGAAATGCCTGCTCGCGCTCGACGTGATCGACCTCAGCCCCGAGGTCATCGCCGACACGCTGGGTGCGATCCTGAAATACCAAGACGACATCGCCCGCCTGCAAGGCTCCGAGGCGAAGCGTATCCTCGACGATGCCCGCGCCAGCCTGGAGCCGGCGTGACACTTCATCTTGCCAGGAAAACTCCGGGGGTGTGGGGGCAGCGCCCCCACGGATTTTGATGCCAGAATATCGCGCGCTCGATCTGCCCGAGAACCCGAAACTCATCCATAACATCACCCACTTCGCCCGCGCCCTGCGCAATGCGGGTCTACCGATCGGCCCGGGCCGGGTGATCGACGCGATCCGCGCGGTCGAGGCGGCGGGGTTCACCGAGAAACGCGATTTCTACTGGGTGCTGCACGCCTGTTTCGTCAGCCGCCCCGAACAGGCGCGCGTCTTCGCGCAGGTCTTTCGCCTGTATTGGCGCGACCCGCGCTACATGGAACACATGATGGCGATGATGCTGCCGGCCGTGCGCGGCGTGCAAGAGGACCGCGCGGCGCAGGCGGCCGAAAAGCGCGCGGCCGAGGCGCTGCTGGACGGCGCCGACCGCCCCGTGGAACAGCCCGAGGCGCGCGAAGAAGAGACGATGATCGAGGTCGACGCCTCGATGACGATCAGCACGCAGGAACGGCTGAAGACGCTGGATTTCGAACAGATGAGCACCGCCGAAGTGGCCGAGGCCAAGCGCATGATCGCGCGGCTGAAGCTGCCTGTGAAACCGCTGCGCTCGCGCCGGACCAAGGCCAGCCTGGCTGGCCATGCGCTGGACTGGCGCCGCACGATGCGCGCCAGCCTGCGCCACGGGGGCGAGCTGCGCGACCTGGCGATGAAAACCCACCGCACGCGCTGGCCCAACCTGGTGGTGCTGTGCGATATTTCCGGCTCGATGAGCCAATACAGCCGGATGGTTTTGCATTTTCTTCATGCCGTGGCCAATGAAAAGGGCGCGGGCTGGGCCAAGGTCCACGCCTTCACTTTCGGCACGCGGCTGACCAACATCACCCGGCACCTGGCCACCCGCGATGTCGATCAGGCGCTGGCCGCCGCCGGCGC
>JAASTF010000202.1 GCA_021767525.1 Paracoccaceae bacterium | reverse complement strand
GGGCGCGCGGTGAGTTTCCAGCTCGATACGTTCGAGATCATGCTATATCGCAGCGTCGTGGGGCTGGCCATTGTGCTGAGCGTGGGGGCGATATCGGGCAGCTTGGGCCAGATCACGCGCCGGCATATGGGGCTGCACCTGGTGCGCAATATCGGCCATTTCACCGGGCAGAACCTATGGTTTTTCGCCGTTACCGTGATCCCGCTGGCGCAGGTGTTCGCTTTGGAATTCACTTCGCCTCTTTGGGTGCTGGTGCTGTCGCCGCTGGTTCTGGGCGAGCGGTTCACCCGCGTGCGCGTGGTGGCCGCGGTGCTGGGCTTTATCGGCATCCTGATCGTGGCGCGCCCCAGCCCCGACAGCCTGAATACCGGGGTGATCACCGCGGCGCTGTCGGCCATCGGGTTTGCCACCTCGATCATCTTCACCAAGCGGCTGACGCGGACCGAGACGCTGACCTGCATCCTGTTCTACATGACTGCCATGCAGGCGGTGATGGGGCTGGTCTGCGCCGGTATCGACGGCGATATCGCCCTGCCCGACGCCAGCACCCTGCCCTGGCTGGTGCTGATCGGCTGCGCGGGCCTGCTGGCGCATTTCTGCCTGACAACCGCGCTGAGCCTGGCGCCCGCCACCGTGGTGGTGCCGCTCGATTTCGCGCGGCTGCCGCTGATCGCGGTGGTGGGGATGCTGTTCTATGCCGAACCGCTGGATGGCTTCGTGTTCCTGGGCGCGCTGTTCATCTTTGGCGGCAACTACCTGAATATCTGGACGGAAACCCGCCGCAGCCGCGCCCGCGCCTAGCGTTTGACCGCCCGCCTGCCTGCCGCTAACAGGGACGAAAGGCTGAAAAGGGAACCGGGCCATGCTGTATTCATCCGCCGACGACTGGCTGCGCGCGCCGCGCAAGCGGGTGCTTTTCTTTGCCATGTCGGGCCTGGGCAAAACCCATGTGTCCAGGATGCTGCGCGACAGCGGCGACTGGTTTCACTATTCCATCGATTACCGCATCGGCACCCGCTACATGGGCGAATACATCGCCGACAACGCCAAGGCGCACGCCATGCAGGTGCCGTTCCTGCGCGATCTGCTGATGACGGATTCGATCTATATCGGCTCGAACATCACGTTCGAGAACCTGGCGCCCGTGTCGACCTACCTGGGCAAGCCGGGCGATCCGGCCAAGGGCGGGCTGGCCTATGACGAATACACCCGCCGCCAGGCGCAGTTCCGCACCGCCGAGATCCACGCCCTGATGGACACCGCCTATTTCATCGAGCGCGCCGAGCGGCTTTATGGCTATCCGCATTTCGTCTGCGACACGGGCGGGTCGATCTGCGAATGGGTCGATCCCGACGACGCGAACGACCCGGTGATGACGGAACTGGCGCAGAACACGCTGATGGTCTGGATCAAGGGCGACGACGCCCACACCGCCGAGCTGATCCGCCGGTTCGACCGCGCGCCCAAGCCGATGTCGTATCAGCCCGAGTTCCTGGACCGGGTCTGGCACGAATACCTGCGCGAAAACAACGTGTCAGAGGACAAGGTTGATCCCGATGCCTTCATCCGCTGGACCTATGCACAGGCGCTGGCCCATCGCCAGCCGCGCTATGAAAAGATGGCCGACCGCTGGGGCCTGACCGTCGCCGCCGACGACATCGCCCAGGTCAGAACGGCGGCCGATTTCGACCGGCTGATCGCCGACACGCTTGCCGCCCGCTGAGGCCGCGCCTATCTAACCCACCTCCCAAGCCCGGAACCCTGACAGATGCCCATCAAGCTGCCCTCCGATCTGCCTGCCTTCGACGTGCTGACGCGCGAGGGGGTGATGGTCATGTCCGAGGATGCCGCCGCCCGCCAGGATATCCGCCCGCTGCGCATCGGCCTGCTGAACCTGATGCCGAAAAAGATCCAGACGGAAAACCAGTTCGCCCGGCTGATCGGCGCGACGCCCTTGCAGATCGAGCTGTCGCTGATCCGCATGACCGAACACGCCACCCGCAACACCGCCGCCGAGCATATGGAGGCGTTCTATCGCCCCTTTGCCGAAGTGGCAGAAACGGGCGAGAAATTCGACGGGCTGATCATCACCGGCGCCCCGATCGAGCATCTGCCGTTTCAGGACGTGACCTATTGGGAAGAACTGACCCGCGTCTTCGACTGGACGCAGACCCATGTGCATTCCACCTTCGGCGTCTGCTGGGGCGGCATGGCGATGATCCACTACCTGAACGGCGTGCCCAAGCACATGCTGGATCACAAGGCGTTCGGCTGTTTCCGACACCGCAACCTGGCGCCCACCTCGCCCTATCTGCGCGGGTTCTCCGACGATTGCGTGATCCCCGTCAGCCGCTGGACCGAGGTGCGCCAATCCGACATCGACGCGGTGCCGGGCCTGACCACCCTTTTGGGCAGCGACGAAGTCGGCCCCTGCCTGGTAGAGGATCCCGGTCATCGCGCGCTCTATATCTTCAACCACCTGGAATATGACAGCAACACGCTGAAAGAAGAATACGACCGCGACGTGGACCGCGGCGAGCCGATCAACGTGCCCGCGAACTATTACCCCGATGACGATCCCGCGAAACCGCCACAGAACCGCTGGAGATCGCACGCCCATCTTCTATATGGCAACTGGATCAACGTGATTTACCAGACAACGCCATATGATATCGCGCAAATCGGCAGCTAGGATGATCGGCGCCGCCCTGACCATCGCGGTTTTGGCGGGCTGCGGCGTCGTGGTCGACCGCCGCGCCGACCTGCGCGAGGCCGCGGCCGAGGCGCGGTATCCCCCCACCGGCCAGCTGATCGAGGTCGAGGGCCGCATCGTCCACGCCCATGTCGAAGGGTCGGGCCCCGACCTGGTGCTGCTGCATGGCGCCAGCGGCAACACCCGCGATTTCACCTTTTCCTTCGTGGATCGGCTGAAAGACGACTACCGCGTGATCGCCTTCGACCGGCCCGGCCTGGGCTGGACCGAACGCGCCGACCGCTTCGGCCCTTGGGATCCACGCGGCGAAAGCCCCCGGTCGCAGGCGCGGCTGTTGCAGGCCGCCGCCGACCGGCTGGGCGTCGAAAACCCGCTGGTGCTGGGCCATTCCTATGGCGGCGCGGTGGCGCTGGCCTGGGGGCTGGAACGCCCCGACGAAACCGCCGGGCTGATCGTCGTCGCGGGCGCCTCGAACCCCTGGCCCGGTGGCTTGGGGCCGATGTATCGTGTCATGGGCTCGTCCTGGGGCGGCGCGCTCTTGGCGCCGCTGGTCACCGCCTGGTCGCCCTATGGCCGCGTCGACGACGCGCTGGCGGGCATCTTCGGCCCCGACCCGGTGCCGCCCGGCTATGCCCGCTATATCGGCGCGGGGCTTACCCTGCGGCGCGAGTCGTTCCGCGCCAATGCCCGCCAGGTCAACACACTCCGCCCGCATGTGGTGGAAATGTCCGCACATTATCCCAGCCTGCCCATGCCGGTGGAAATCGTGCACGGCACCGAAGACGACACCGTGCCGCTGCGAATCCATTCCGAGCCGCTGGCCCGCCAGATCCCCGGTGCCAACCTGACCCGCCTGCAGGGCGTGGGCCACATGCCCCACCACGCCGCACCCGACGCCGTCGAACAGGCCATCCACCGCGCCGCAACCCGCGCGCGCCTGCGCCCCTGACACCGCGCAATCCCGTTTGCGTTAAACGGCTTAACATCCCATAGTGCCCCGAAAAAGAAGGAGAGGCCGATGGAGCTGCCATTCGACGGGGCGATCAGCGCCTTTTACGCAAACGAGGCCCCCAAACCCATCCGCGACGCCATCGCCCGCGCCGACAAGGATGACATCCTGAACCCCGATTACCCCCATTCCGAACGGATGAAGGGCAAGCACTACGACCGCGACATGAAGCGCCTGCAGATCGAGCTGGTCAAGCTGCAGCACTGGGCCCGCGAAACCGGCGCGCGCATCGCCTGCGTCTTCGAAGGCCGCGACGCCGCCGGCAAGGGCGGCACGATCAAACGCTTCCGCGAAAACCTCAACCCGCGCGGCGCGCGCGTGGTCGCGCTGTCGAAACCCACCGAAACCGAAGCGACGCAATGGTATTTCCAGCGCTATGTCGATCACCTGCCCTCGGGCGGCGAACTCGTGTTCTACGATCGCAGCTGGTACAACCGTGGCGTGGTCGAGCACGTGTTCGGCTTTTGCACGCCTCAGCAGCGCGCGCATTTCTTCGCCCAGGTGCCCGATTTCGAAAAGATGCTGGTCGACGAAGGCATCCACCTTTTCAAGTTCTGGCTGAACGTGGGCCGCGCCGAACAGCTCCAGCGCTTTCTGAAACGCGAAAACGACCCGCTGAAACAGTGGAAACTCAGCTGGATCGATGTCGAGGGCCTGAAGAAATGGGAGGCCTATTCCGACGCGATCCGCGAAACCCTGGCGCGCAGCCATACCGATCACGCACCCTGGACGGTGATCCGCTCGGACGACAAGAAACGCGCGCGGCTCGCCGCCATCCGCACCGTGCTGCACGCCCTGCCCTATGACCGCAAGGATGCCGCCGCAATCGGGCCGATCGACGGCCAGATCTGCGGCGGCCCGGGATTGTGGGATGGCTAAACGCGGCTATCACCACGGCAATCTGCGCCAGGCGCTGGTCGAAAGCGCCCTTGCCCTGATCGAGGAAAAGGGCCCCACCGGCTTTACCCTATCCGAGGCCGCCAAGCGCGCAGGCGTCACCCCGGCAGCCGTCTATCGCCATTTCGAAGGCCGCGAAGACCTGATCGCCGAGGCTGCACACCAGGGCTACGAGGTTTTCGCCGACCTGATGGATTACGCCTATCAATCCGGCCAGCCCTCGGCCCTCGCCGCGTTCGAGGCAACAGGCCGCGCCTATCTCGCCTTCGCGCGCAAATATCCCGGCCACTATATCGCGATGTTCGAAAGCGGCATCAGCGTCAACCGCACCCCCGAACTGGCCGCCGTGGCGCGCCGGGCCTGGGACGTGCTCGAACGCGCCGCCGCCGACCTCAGCCAACACATCCCGCCTGAAAAACGCCCGCCCGCGGCGATGTTCTCGGCCCATATCTGGGCGCTCAGCCACGGGGTGGTCGAGCTTTTCGCGCGCAACTCGCCCGGCCGCGCCAGCCCGTTCCCGCCCGACGAGCTGTTGGAATCCGCCATCGGCGTCTACCTGCGCGGGCTGGGCCTCATCCCCGCCGACGACTAGACCGCGCCCCGCACTTCCTCTCTCCACAAATATCCCCGCCGGAGGCACCCGAGGGCCCGCAGGGCCCGAGATATCCTGCCTGCGCCCGGCACGGGCGCAGCCCTTTTTTGCGTCTGGGCCCCGCGCGGCCCTGGCCGGCCGTTCCGGCCGGGCGACGCTCCGGGGCGCAAGGCGCACCGACACCCCATCGACGCACCGCTTGCCACGCGCCGCAGCCAGCTCCCTGGCACCCAGACCGCCATTCCCCCCGTGCCAGCGCGGAAAACGCAAAAGGGCCGCCCAACCGGGCGGCCCTTTCGTAACCATGTAAAGGCGGCTTAACGCTTCGAGAACTGGAAGCTGCGGCGGGCCTTGCGGCGGCCGTATTTCTTCCGTTCCACCACGCGGCTGTCGCGGGTCAGGAAACCTGCGGCCTTCAGCGGTGCGCGCAGCGACGGATCGTAAAGCTGCAGCGCCTGGCTGATGCCGTGCTTGACCGCACCGGCCTGGCCCGACAGGCCACCGCCCTTGACGGTCGCCATCACGTCGAACTGGTCTTCGACACCGGCCACCTCGAACGGCTGGCGCAGGATCATCTGCAGCACCGGACGCGCGAAATAGGCGTTCATTTCCTTGCCGTTCACGGTCACCTTGCCCGAACCCGGCTTGATCCAGACGCGGGCCACCGCATCCTTCCGCTTGCCGGTGGCATAAGACCGGCCCAGCTCGTCACGGACGGGCTCGCGCGCGGCTTCGGCGGCGGATTCGCCCTGAACGCCGGCGATATCGTCCGACACG
>JAASTF010000017.1 GCA_021767525.1 Paracoccaceae bacterium | reverse complement strand
GAGCGCCATGTGCTATAGGCCACGCAGTCGAACCGGGGGGTGCCCTTGGTTCTCCCCAAGCGGGGTCTTTGAAAACCGCCCGGGCCAAACCGGGCACCGATTGCCAACCCCCCGCAGGGCGAGGGCAGAAACGGGCGGCAACGCCCATGAAGTTGTGAGGACTGGACCATGAGCGATATCGCAGATCGCGTGAAGAAAATCGTTGTCGAGCATCTGGGCGTCGAAGAGGACAAGGTGACCGAGAACGCCTCGTTCATCGACGATCTGGGCGCGGACAGCCTGGACACCGTCGAGCTGGTGATGGCATTCGAAGAGGAATTCGGCATCGAGATCCCCGATGACGCAGCCGAAACGATCCAGACCTTCGGCGACGCGGTCAAGTTCATCTCGGACGCACAGTAAGTTTTCACCGCGCCCCTTGTGCGCGGGTCAAGGCCCCTGCCGGATCGGCGGGGGCCTTTTTCGTGCGCGCCTATCCGCCTGCCGCGCCCGCATGACGCGAATCGACGCCGGTGTGCCGCTTGTATCGCCGCGGCCCTGGGGGCGGTGCCGTTAGGGTGGCGGTTGCGGGCCCTGGGGGGCCGCGCGGTCCATGCGGGGAGGCTTGGCATGATTATCTATCCCACTCTTGAACTGATGAACGGCAAATGCGTGTCGCTGACGCGCGGGCGGCTGGACGAGCCGGTGATCTGGCACCGCGATCCGGTTACCGTGGCCCGCGAATTCGCCGCCGCCGGCGCCAGCTGGATGCACCTGACCGATATGGATGCGCTGGCGGGGAGCGGCGACAATGACGCGTTGGTGGCCGAGATCATTCGCGCCGCGGGCATCCCGGTGCAGCTGGGCGGCGGGTTTCGCTCGCGCGAGAGGGTGGCCGACTGGATCGACCGCGGCGCGGGCCGCGTGGTGGTGGGCACGATGGCGGCCTATGATCCTGACAGCTTGCGCGCGCTGGCGCGCAGCTATCCCGATCAGATCGTGCTGTCGCTGGATATCTTTCAGGGCCAGGTGATGACGCACGGCTGGCGCGATGCCAGCGCGTTTGCGCCCGACACGTTCCTGGATGCCTTTGCCGACAGCCCGCTGGCGGGGATCATCGTCACCGATATCGACGCCGATATCGAGGACAGCGATGGCTCGGTCGGGGTGATCGCCGGACTGGCGGCCAAGACGCGGCACCCGGTGATCGCGCGTGGCACCGTGCGCGGCGTCGATGACGTGGCCCGGCTGCGGTATGTGCCCAACATCGCGGGCACGCTGATCGGGCGCGCGCTGCAGGCACGGGACGTGGACCTGGCGCAGGCGCTGGCGGTCGCGCGCCCCGAGGCGGGCGAGGTCGCGCCGGCCTTTATCTGACTGGGGGATCGTGCCTGGCGGCCGGGTCGGCCCTGCGGATCGCCCACAGCGCCGCCGGCGGGCCCAGCAACTCGAACACCACGGTGGCACCAATGGTCAGCGCCATGATGGTTTCGCCCCATTGCGGGAATTCCTGCGCGGCGATCAGCGCGGTGCCGACCGCGACGCCCGCCTGCGGCAACAAGGCCACGCCGTAAAGCGGCCGCTCGGCGCCGGGCGTGCCCCCAAGCGCCGCGCCCAGCCAGCCGCCCATAATGCGCGCGGCCACGCGCAGCCCGATGAACGCGGCCCCCACAAGCCCAAGCGCGGCCAGCGCCGCCACATCCAGCGCGGCGCCCGCCAGCACGAAGAACAGCACCAGGAAGGGCCAGCGCGCGTGCTCGATCTCGTGGAAGGCGCGGTCGTGGTGGCGGGCGCTGTTCACCAGAACCATCCCCGCCGTCATGCCCGCGATCAGGTAGCTGAGCTCCAGCGCCATGGCGGCGCCGGAGAGCAGGAACACCAGGGCCAGCCCCTCGATCAGCAGCGGCTCACCATCTTCGATCCGGCCGGTCAGCCAGGCGCCGGGCAGGCCCACCGCAACGCCCAGAAGGGCCGAGCCCAGGATTTCCCACGCCAGATGTTTGGCGATTTCGTCGCCGCTGGCGATACCAGACATCTGCTGCACCACGAGCACCACAAGTGAAAAGGCGATCAGGCCCCAGGCGTCGTCGATGGCGACGATTCCGGCCAGGGTGCGGGTAAAGCGCGTGTCGCGGCGCGATTGGGCGATCACGTCTTGCACCGCCGCCGGGTCGGTCGCGGTGGCGATGGCCGCCAGCAGCAGCGCCAGACCCAGTGGCAGGCCCATCGCCCAAAGGCCAAGCGCGACCAGGGCCAGCGTGACCGCCACCACCGCCAGCGAAAGCGCCAGGATCGCGCGCCCGCGGCTGCGCAATGTCTCGAACGACAGGGACGAGCCCAAAAGGAACGCCACCATCGTGAGCGCCGTGGTCGACAGGAAATTCTGCAGCGCCTCGCCCGGGCGGGGCAGCAGGTCCAGCCCCGCGCCGCCCAGAAGCACACCCGCCAGCAACAGAAGGCTGACCCGGGGCAGGGCGGTGCGGCGCGCGATGCTGTCGGCCAGCAGCCCCAGACCGAATATTCCGCCAATCATCAGGAAAACCGGTGCCAGCTCTTGTGCCATGCGCGCCTGCGCCCCTATCTGCCCGTTTCAGGCAACAGACCGCGCCGGCGCGCGGTGGTCAAGCGGGCAAGTGACCGCCCATGCGCCTGCCTTGCCCCCTTGCCCCGGTCGGGGCGGTCGGGGTAAGAGCGGGCAAAGCACTGAGAGGGGGCAGATTTCATGCGTCGCGTTGTGGTAACCGGGCTTGGCCTTGTCACGCCCTTGGCCTGTGGGGTCGAGGAAACTTGGAGCCGTCTGCTGGACGGTCAGTCTGGCGCGGGGCCGATCACGCGCTTCAACGCCGAGCGGGTGCAGACGAAATACGCCTGCGAAGTGCCCCTGGGCGATGGCAGCGACGGCACGTTCAATGCCGACGACTGGATGGAGCCGAAAGAGCGCCGGAAGGTGGACGATTTCATCCTCTATGGCATCGCCGCCGCCGAGCAGGCCGTCAAGGATGCCGGCTGGACCCCGGAGGACGAAGAAAGCCGCCTGCGCACCGGCGTCATGATCGGGTCGGGCATCGGCGGGTTGCAGTCGATCGAGCAGACCACGCTGATGATGGCCGAGAAAGGCCCGCGCCGGGTGTCGCCGTTTTTCATTCCCGGTGCGCTGATCAACCTGATCTCGGGTCAGGTGAGCATCAAGTACGGGTTCAAGGGGCCGAACCACGCGGTGGTGACGGCCTGTTCGACCGGCGCGCACGCCATCGGCGACGCCGCGCGTCTGATCCAGTTCGGCGATGCCGACGTGATGGTGGCCGGCGGCGCCGAGGCGGCGATCTGCGAGATCGGGATCGCCGGGTTCAATGCCTGCAAGGCGCTGAGCACCAAGCGCGAGGACGACCCGAAGGCCGCCAGCCGCCCCTATGACGCCGACCGCGACGGGTTCGTGATGGGCGAGGGCGCGGGCGTTGTCATCCTTGAGGAATACGAGCACGCCAAGGCGCGCGGCGCCAAGATCTATGCCGAGGTTCTGGGCTATGGCCTGTCGGGCGATGCCTATCACATCACCGCGCCCAGCGAGGATGGCGATGGCGGATTCCGTTCGATGAAGGCGGCGCTGGACCGGGCGGGCCTGCAGCCGAGCGATATCGACTATATCAACGCACATGGCACCAGCACGATGGCCGACGTGATCGAGCTGGCCGCGGTTGAACGCCTGCTGGGCAATGCCGCGAACAAGGCCACCATGTCGTCGACCAAATCGGCCACCGGGCACCTGCTGGGTGCGGCGGGCGCGATAGAGGCGATATTCTCGATCCTGGCCATTCGTGACCAGGTGGCGCCGCCCACGATCAACCTGGATAACCCTGCGGTCGACAGCCCGATTGACCTGGCGCCGAACAAGAAATGCGCGCGCGAGATCAACGTGGCGCTGTCGAACAGCTTTGGCTTTGGCGGCACCAATGCCAGCCTGATCGTCGGGAAACCGCGCTGATGTGGCGGGCTGTTGCCTCGAACGGGATTACCTTTCTGATCGTCCTGCTGTTTCTGGGGGCGGGGGTGATCCTGTGGGGGCAGCGCCAATATACCGCGCAAGGCCCGCTGGAACAGGCGATCTGCCTGCGCGTGCCTTCGGGCGGCACCATGAGCCGCGTCAGCCGTGACCTGGCGAACCAGGGTGCGATCACCAGCGATACGATCTTTCGCCTGGGCGCGGATTACGCCGACAAGACCCAGCAGCTGAAGGCCGGCTCGTTCCTGGTGCCCGAGGGCGCCAGCATGGCCGAGATCGTCGATATCGTGACGCGCGGTGGTGCCAGCACCTGCGGCACCGAGGTTGTGTATCGCATCGGGGTGACGCGCATCCAGGTGCAAGTGCGCGAGCTGGACCCGGCGACCAACCGCTTTGTCGAGCGGGCCGAGTTCATCCCCGGCGAGGGCGAGGTGCCTGCGGCCTTTACCGATGTGCGCGAAAAGGGCGACACGCGCTATCGCATCGCGCTGGCCGAGGGGGTGACCAGCTGGCAGGTGGTCGAAGAGCTGAAGGACGTGGATGTTCTGGAGGGCGAGGTTGCCGAGATCCCGCCCGAGGGCAGCCTGGCGCCCGACAGCTACGAGGTGCGCCCGGGCGACGACCGGGCCGAGCTGATCGCCGAGATGCAGGCGCGCCAAGAGGTGATCCTGAACGCCGCATGGGAAAACCGCGCCGAGGGCCTGCCGCTGCAAAGCCCGCAAGAGGCGCTGATTCTGGCCTCGATCATCGAAAAGGAAACCGGCAATGCCGAAGAACGCGGCGTTGTGGCCAGCGTGTTCACCAACCGGCTGGAAGCGGGCATGCCGTTGCAGACCGACCCGACGGTGATCTATGGCATCACGCGCGGCCAGGGCGTGCTGGGTCGGGGGCTGCGGCGGAGTGAGCTTCGTGCTGAAACCCCTTGGAATACTTATGTTATTACCGGATTGCCGCCGACCCCCATCGCCAATCCTGGCCGCGCCAGCATCGAGGCGGCGGTGAACCCCGACAACACCGACTACATCTTTTTCGTGGCCAAGACGCTGGACCCGTCGGACGGGCACAATTTTGCCGTCACGCTGGAAGAGCATAACGAAAACGTCGCCGCCTATCGCCGGCTGGAAGCCGAACGCGACCAGCAGAATTGAGCCGGCTGACAGGGGTGGAAACGGGCGCGGCAGGGCTGCGCCCGTTGTGGTTTCCGAAACCTGAATCCCTTTATTTTGTGGCCGTCCCAATGGTTGGTGGCATGCTTGCCCGTGTTGAAGAAAGTGTAAACATATCGGGCGGTTAGCCGATATCGGGGAGCAATTTCAGATTGACAATTGCGCACGGTCTAACGTATAAGTTGTGACATGCTGGAAGAGATGGGCAAGCGGCCCCGGGGTGACCCGGGCGCCGCTTTTTTCGTCTCGCTCGTGCGGGGGGCACTACCGATGAGGCAAAGCGAGCAAAAGATATGAAAGCAGAAATCTCTGACGCGCATGAAGGGTCTTTGAGCAGGGCCATTCAGGTCGTGGAAGAACAGCTGCTCGGTATGACCACCGAGCTTTTGGAGCTTCAGAAACGGGTGCGGGCCGGTGAGCTGGAGGCGTTGAAAGACAGCGCCAAGCTGACCGGGGAAATCCGCCACTGGCTGAAGATGGCACTGGATACGGAGCAAAGATGTGAAGAGCGTCGCAAGGAACAGCAAGGAATCGTCAACGACTACGCCATCGACTTTGATCGCGCCCGAACTGAGATCGGGTGCCGCCTGGCTCGCCTCCGAGCCGCAAGATGTCCAGCACGCGTTCCTGGACGGTCTGACGACTGAGCAGGTGCTGGCGCTGCCCTATATCTTTGAGTTCTGGGCGCATGAGCATCAATTGCCCCCCGAAGGCGACTGGCGGTCCTGGGTGATCCTGGGCGGGCGCGGCGCGGGGAAAACCCGCGCCGGTGCCGAATGGGTGCGCAGCCTGGTCGAGGGGCCGATGCCGTTGGACCCGGGGCGCTGCGCGCGCATCGCCATCGTGGCCGAAACGCTGGATCAGGCGCGCGAGGTGATGGTGTTTGGCGATAGCGGCATCCTGGCCTGTTCGCCGCCTGACCGGCGGCCGCGCTGGCATGGCGGGCGGCGGATGCTGATCTGGCCGAACGGGGCGACGGCGCAGATATTCTCGGCCCATGAGCCCGAGGCGCTGCGCGGGCCGCAATTCGACGCGGCCTGGGTGGACGAGCTGGCCAAGTGGAAGAACGGGCAAGACACCTGGGACATGCTGCAATTCGCGCTGCGTTTGGGTGACAAGCCGCAGGTCTGCGTGACCACAACGCCGCGCAATGTGGGCGTGCTAAAAGACCTTCTGAAGCGCGACAGCACGGTGACCACCCACGCGCCGACCCAGGCCAATGCCGCGAACCTGGCCGAGAGCTTCATGGTCGAGATGCGCGCGCGCTATGCCGGCACGCGGCTGGGCCGGCAAGAGCTGGACGGCGTGTTGATGGAGGATGCCGAGGGCGCGCTGTGGTCGCGCAAGCGGCTGGACAGCGCGCGGGTGCCCGTGGCGCCCGATCTGGACCGGATCGTGGTGGCGGTGGACCCGCCCGTGTCGGGCCATGCGCGGTCGGATGAATGCGGGATCGTGGTGGCGGGCGTGCGCGCGCAAGGCGGGCCCCAGCATTGGAGCGCCTGCGTGCTGGAAGATGCCAGCGTCAGCGCCGCCAGCCCCGATGAATGGGCCCGTGCGGCGATTGCCGCGCGCGACCGATGGGGGGCCGATTGCATCGTCGCCGAGGTGAACCAGGGCGGCGACCTGGTCGAGGCGGTGTTGCGCCAGGTCGATCCGCTGGTACGACTGCGCAAGGTCCACGCCACGCGCAACAAGCAGGCCAGAGCCGAGCCGGTGGCGGCGCTGTATGAACAGGCGCGCGTCAGCCATCTGCGCGGCATGGGCCTGCTGGAGGACCAGATGTGCGCGATGACGACCCACGGGTTCGAAGGCAGCGGCAGCCCGGACCGGCTGGATGCCATGGTCTGGGCGCTGACCGACCTGATGATCGAACCGGCGGGCAAATGGCGGCACCCGACGGTGCGCGCGCTCTAGTTCACTTTTCTTAAACCTTTAGGGGCAGGTTGGCTTTCGACGGCGCAAGGGCCCAACGGCAACCCGCCCCAGCACGAGGAGCATGACGCATGGTATTGGATTTCTTTCGACGCGGCCCCGAGGCACAGGCGGTGCCCGAGCAAAAGGCAAGCGCCACCGGCCGCGTGACCGCGTTCGGCAGCGCCGGGCGCGTCGCCTGGAGCCCGCGCGACACCGTCAGCCTGACGCGCACCGGCTATGGCGCGAACCCGGTGGTGCATCGCTGCGTTAAGATGATCGCCGAAGCCGCCGCCGCCCTGCCGCTGGTGTTGCAGGACAGCACGCACCGCTATGAGACGCATCCGCTGCTGCGTCTGGTGCGCCGTCCGAACCCCGCGCAGGGCAAGGCCGAGCTGTTCGAGGCGCTTTATGGATATCTGCTGCTGTCGGGCGATGCCTATGTCGAGGCGGTGGCCGGCCCGGAAATGCTGCCCGCCGAGCTGCATGTGCTGCGCTCGGACCGGATGCAGGTGGTGCCGGGCGCTGATGGCTGGCCCATCGCGTATGATTACGTGGTCGGCAGCCGCAAGCACCGGTTCGATGTGACCGGCGAAGCGCCGCCGGTGTGCCATATCCGCGCCTTCCACCCGCAGGACGACCATTACGGGCTGTCGCCCCTGCAGGCCGCGGCGCAGGCGCTGGACGTTCACAACTCGGCCAGCCGCTGGTCGAAGGCGCTGCTGGATAACGCGGCGCGGCCCTCGGGCGCGATCGTCTACAAGGGCGCTGATGGCGTGGGCGGGCTAAGCCCCGACCAATACGACCGGTTGGTGGGCGAGATGGAGGCGCATCACCAGGGCGCGCGCAACGCGGGCCGGCCGATGCTTTTGGAGGGCGGTCTGGACTGGAAACCGATGGGCTTCAGCCCCTCGGACATGGAATTCCAGAAGACCAAGGAAAGCGCCGCGCGCGAGATCGCCCTGGCCTTTGGGGTGCCGCCGATGCTGCTGGGTATTCCGGGCGATGCGACATTCGCCAACTACCAAGAGGCCAACCGCGCCTTTTATCGCCTGACGGTGCTGCCCTTGGCCGCGCGGGTGACGGCGCAGGTGTCGGACTGGTTGTCCGGCTTCGCGGGCGAGGTGCTGGAGCTGAAGCCCGATCTGGACCAGGTGCCGGCCCTGGCAGCGGAACGGTCGGAGGTGTGGCGCCGCGTGAGCGACGCGGCATTCCTGACGGACGCGGAAAAGCGCAGCCTTCTGGGCCTGCCTGCACTCAGCGAGCCCGCCGATGGATGACCATCGCAGAATCGGGTTCGAGGCGTTCGACTGTGCGCCGGCGCTGCGGCTGGAGGCCCATGAGCGGGTCAGCCATTTGCAGATCGAAGGGCTGCGGCAGCGCGCCGAGCGCCTGGAGGCGCTGATCGAGAAGCTGGAAAAGCGCCTGTGGCTGGCGGTTTACGGCATCGGGGCGATGTTTCTGGCAGAGGCTGTGCAGTCGCTGATCGAGATGACCCCATGACCAGGAAAGGGATCGAAATGGAAAGCGGATTGGAAACCAAGTTCTGCCGTCTTGGCGACGCGCTGGTGGTGAGCGACGGCACGGTGATCGAGGGCTATGCCAGCCTGTTCGGTGCCTGCGATCAGGGCGGCGACGTGGTGCAGCCCGGCGCCTATGCTCAAAGCCTGAAGGCCCTGGGCGCCGAAGGCCGCGCGGTCAAGATGCTGTGGCAGCACGACCCGGCCCAGCCCATCGGCATTTGGGACGAGGTGCGCGAGGATGCGCGCGGCCTGTACGTCAAGGGCCGGATCCTGGACAGCGTGGAAAAGGGCCGCGAGGCCGCCGCGCTGATTGCGGCGGGGGCCATCGACGGGCTTTCGATCGGCTATCGCACGCGGCGGGCCACGAAGAATGACAAGGGCCAGCGGCTCTTGACGGAACTGGAGCTTTGGGAGGTGTCGCTGGTGACCTTCCCGATGCTGCCCAGTGCGCGGGTGGGGCAAAAGGGCGAGGTGCCCGAGGCCGACACCGCCTGGCGCGAATTGGCGGCGGCCTTTGACGCGGCGCGCCTTGAGCTGGCGCGGGACTGACCCCCGCGCCGAACCACACCACTGAAGGAAAAGGTGATGAGCACGACCGAGACCAAGTCTCGGACCGGGGAAGCTGTGTCTCCGGTCATCGAGGCGACAACCGCGATCGCGGGCTTTGTGAGCGAATTCAAGGGGTTTCGCGATGAAATCCACAACCGTCTTCAACAACAGGAAGAGCAACTGACCATGCTGGAACGTAAAACCTATACCCCGGCCGCGCGCCCCGCGCTGGCCATGTCGGCCGAGATCGAGGCCCCCCATCAAAAGGCGTTCGACGCCTACCTGCGCACCGGCGACGACGATGCGCTGCGCGGTCTGGCGCTGGAAGGCAAGGCGATGAATACCGCCGTGGCCGCCGATGGTGGATACCTGGTGGACCCGCAGACCGCCGAAACCGTGCGCGGTGTGCTGAAGGGCGCGGCCTCGATCCGGGCGATTGCCAACGTGGTCGATGTCGAGGCCACCAGCTATGACGTTCTGGTGGATCACGGCGATGTGGGCCACGGCTGGAACACCGAAACCGGCACCGTGTCGGAAGGTGCGACGCCGCAGATAGACCGTATCACCATTCCGCTGCACGAGCTGTCGGCCCTGCCCAAAGCCTCGCAGCGCCTGCTGGACGACGCGGCCTTTGACCTCGAGGGCTGGCTGGCCGGTCGCATCGCCGACAAGTTCGCCCGCGCCGAGGCCGCGGCGTTTGTGAACGGCGATGGCATCGACAAGCCCACCGGGTTCCTGACCCATCCGAACGTCGCCAATGACAGCTGGAGCTGGGGCAACCTGGGCTATGTCGCAACCGGCGTCGATGGCGATTTCGGCGGGGCGGATGCGATTGTCGACCTGGTCTATGCCCTGGGGGCGCAATACCGCGCGAATGCGGCTTTCGTCATGAACTCGAAAACCGCGGGCGCGGTGCGCAAGCTGAAGGACAATGATGGCCGCTTTTTGTGGTCGGACGGTCTGGCCGCTGGCGAGCCCGCGCGCCTGCTGGGCTATCCTGTGCTGATCGCCGAGGACATGCCCGATATCGGCAGCGACGCGACCGCCATCGCCTTTGGCGATTTCAGCGCCGGCTACACCGTGGCCGAACGGCCCGACCTGCGGGTTCTGCGCGATCCGTTCTCGGCCAAGCCGCATGTCCTGTTCTACGCAACCAAGCGCGTTGGCGGCGACGTGAGCGACTTTGCCGCGATCAAGCTGCTGAAATTCTCGGTGTCCTAAACGCCGGGGATCGGGGGCGGGCATCTGCCCGTCTCCGGGGCGCGTGCCGTGATGAACGGTGTTGTCTGGCTGCTCCCTCCGTTCGAGCAACGCTGACGGCGCGCGCCCAACCCGACAGAGGGGGAGGCCAAGTTTGGAGATAGGTCCATGATGTTGATGGAAGAAACCGAGATTGCCGGGGCCGCGCTGCCGGTGGATGGGTTCAAGGCGCATCTGCGTCTGGGCAGCGGCTTTGCCGAGGATGCGGTGCAGGATGGCGTTTTGGCCGGGTTCCTGCGGGCGGCCATCGCGGCGATCGAGGCGCGGACCGCGAAGATCCTGCTGGCGCGATCGTTTCAGCTGACCCTGGCCGACTGGCGCGATGCGACCGGCCAGCCCTTTCCGGTCGCGCCGGTAACGGCGGTGACGGGGGTCACGCTGGTCGATCGCGACGGCGGCGAGGTTGTCGTGGACCCGGCGCTTTACCGGTTGGAGCGTGACAGCCAGCGCCCGCGCCTGATGCCGGTGGCGACGCTGCTGCCGGTGATCCCGCAATCGGGCGAGGCGCGCATCGCCTTCGACGCCGGGATGGGCGCCGATTTCGACGCGCTGCCGGCCGATCTGCGCCAGGCCGTGATGCTGCTGGCGGCGCATTACTATGAATACCGTGACGACACGGCGCTGAGCGCAGGCTGCATGCCCTTCGGCGTGACCAGCCTGATCGAGCGCTATCGCACCGTGCGCCTGCTGGGCGGAGGTGCGGCATGAGCGGTTTGCCGAACCTGACGCGCGCGCTGGAGCTGGAAAACCCGGTCGAAACCTCGGACGGGGCGGGTGGTGTGATCCGCTCGTGGGAGGTGCTGGGCACGCTGTGGGCCGAGGTCGTGGCGCGCACGGGGCGCGAGCGCGAGGGCGACGGCGCACAGATCTCGCTGACGGGTTACCGGATCACGGTGCGCGCGGCACCGGTGGGCAGCACCATGCGGCCGCGCCCCGAGCAGCGGTTCCGCGATGGCACGCGGCTGTTTCGGATCACCGCCGTGGCCGAGCGCGACCCGCGCGGGCGCTACCTGACCTGCTTTGCCGAAGAGGAGGTGGTGGCATGAGTTATGGCGTGGCAGCCGCCCTACAGGCGGCGGTGTTCCAGGCACTGGCGGCCGATGCCGGTCTGGCGGCGCTGGTCGGCAATGCGATCTACGACGTGGTGCCGTCGGGCAACCTGCCGCAGATATATGTCAGCCTTGGCCCCGAAGAGGCCCGCGACGCGTCGGACAAGACAGGCGGCGGCGCACGGCACGATTTCACCGTGTCGGTGGTGTCGGACGCATCCGGCTTTCACCAGGCCAAGACGGTGGCCGCCGCGATCAACGATGCGCTGGTGGGCGCCGATCTGGCGCTGACGCGTGGGCGGCTGGTGTCGCTGCGGTTTCTGCGGGCGCGCGCCCGGCGCGAGGGCACGGGGCAATTGCGCCGCATCGATATCCGATTCCGCGCACGCATCGAAGACAATTAACCCATCATTCAGGAGACAGACCCATGGGTGCACAAAACGGCAAGGACCTGCTGATCAAGGTCGATCTGACGGGCGACGGCCAGTTCGGCACGATCGCCGGGCTGCGCGCAACGCGCATCAGTTTCAATGCGGAAAGCGTGGATGTGACAAGCCTGGAAAGCCAGGGCGGCTGGCGCGAATTGCTGGCGGGCGCCGGTGTGAAAAGCGCGTCTATCAGCGGCTCGGGCGTGTTCCGTGACGAAAACACCGACGAGCGCGCGCGGCAGCTTTTCTTTGACGGCGAGATCCCGGATTTCCAGGTGATCATTCCCGATTTCGGTATCGTCGAGGGCCCGTTCCAGGTGACCGCGCTGGAATACGCGGGCAGCCATGACGGCGAGGCGACCTATGAAATGGCGCTGGCCTCGGCCGGGGCGCTGGCCTTTACGGCGCTGTGATGGCGAACCGCTGGCGGGGTGAGGTGGCGCTTGTCATGGATGGCGAGCGCCACGCGATGAAGCTGACGCTGGGCGCGCTGGCCGAACTGGAGGACGCGCTGTGCGAGGACACGCTGGTGGCGCTTGTCGAACGCTTTGAAGCGGGCCGGTTTTCGTCACGCGACGTTTTGGCCCTGCTGTTGGCAGGGCTGCGCGGCGGCGGCTGGGCCGGCGATGCGCGTCAGTTGGCGGCGGCCGAGATCGAGGGCGGGCCGATGGCGGGCGCCCGCGCGGCGGCCGAGCTTTTGGCGCTTGCCTTCATGTTGCCGGAAGAGGCGCAGGCATGAGCGGTCTGGATTGGCCGGGCATGATGCGGGCCGGGATGACCGGCCTGCGCCTGACGCCCGACCAGTTCTGGGCGCTGACGCCCGCGGAATTGATGGTGATGCTGGGGCGCGGGGCGACCGCCACCCCGATGGGACGGGCGCGGCTGGAAGAGATGCTGGCGGCCTTTCCCGACAACCCGGAAGGGAATGAGACATGAGCGATTATGACGACCTGGAAAGCTTTGAAACCCAGGTGGAAACGCTGGAGGCGACGATGGCAAGCGCCACGGGCATGGCCGCAGGCTTCGAAGCCGAAATGCGCCGCATCCGCGGCACCTTTGCCGCCACCGGACAGGATGTGCGCACCCTGGAGCGCGGTATGAGCCGCGGTCTTCGCCGGGCTTTCGATGGTGTTCTGCTGGACGGCATGAAGCTGTCGGACGCCTTGCAGACGGTCGCCCAGTCGATGATCAACGCGGCCTATTCCGCCGCGGTCAGGCCGGTCACGGATCACTTTGGCGGGCTATTGGCGCAGGGCGTTGGATCGTTGATGTCGGGCGTCTTTCCCTTCGCGAACGGGGGCACGTTCGCGCAGGGCCGGGTCATGCCGTTCGCCAAGGGCGGCGTGGTTGGCAGCCCGACCTATTTCGCAATGCGCGGCGCGACCGGACTGATGGGCGAGGCTGGCCCCGAGGCGATCATGCCGCTGACGCGGGGCGCAGATGGAAGTTTGGGGGTCAAGGCCCAAGGCGGCAATGGTCCGGTGAACGTGGTGATGAACATTCAGACCCCGGATGCCGACAGTTTCCGCCGCAGCCAAAGCCAGATCGCCACGCAGGTCAGCCGCGCGCTGGGCCGCGCGCAGCGCAACCGTTGAGGAGACAGTAATGGGCTTTCACGAGATACGATTTCCCGCCAACCTGAGCTTTGGCTCGATCGGGGGGCCCGAGCGGCGCACCGATGTGGTGACCCTTGCCAATGGTTTTGAAGAGCGGAACACTCCCTGGGCGCATTCGCGCCGCCGCTATGATGCGGGGGTCGGTCTGCGATCGCTGGACGATGTCGAAATGCTGATCGCGTTTTTCGAGGCGCGCCACGGCCAGCTATACGGGTTTCGCTGGAAGGATTGGTCGGATTTCAAATCCAGCCGTCCGTCGGCGCAGCCGGATTTCATGGACCAGGTGATCGCGATCGGCGACGGCGTCACCGCATCTTTCCAGCTGGCCAAAACCTATCGATCGGGCGACCAAAGCTATCAGCGGCCCATCTCCAAGCCCGTGGCGGGCACGGTTCTGATCGGGATCGAGGGCGACCCGCAGCAAGAAAGCCTGCAATGGGAGGTCGACCTGACAACAGGTGTCGTGACATTCGCCCATCCGCCGAACGAAGGCATGGAGATCACCGCTGGTTTCGAATTCGACGTGCCGGTGCGGTTCGACACCGACCGCATCCAAACAAGCGTGGCCAGCTTTCGTGCGGGCGATGTGCCCAACGTGCCCGTTGTCGAAGTGAGGGTCTGACAGGATGGATCAGGAGTTTCAAAACCATATCGAAAGCGGGCTGACGACCTTGGCCAGTGCCTGGGCGATCACGCGCACCGATGGCGTGACGTTGGGCTTTACCGATCACGACCGCGACCTGTCTTTCGAGGGCGTGATTTTCCGCGCCGATAGCGGGCTGACGGCGTCGGCACTGCAGCAGACAACGGGCCTGTCCGTCGATAACTCGGAGGCGTTGGGCGCGTTGCGCGATGCCGGCATCCGCGAAGAGGATATCGACGCTGGCCGTTTCGACGGGGCCGAGTTGCGGATCTGGCTGGTCAATTGGGCGGATGTCGCGCAACGCCGTCTGCGGTTTCGCGGCTCCTTGGGGGAAATCAAGCGTGCCGGCGGCGCTTTCCAGGCCGAACTGAGGGGGTTGACCGAGGCGCTCAACCGCCCCGTTGGGCGGGTGTATCAAAAACCCTGCACTGCGGTTCTGGGCGATCACGCCTGCCGGTTCGACCTGGCGACACCGGGATATGTGGCGGAAACCACCATCCGCGAATTGCGCGCCGACGGTGCAATGATCTGCGATCTCTTGCCGGGGTTCGAGGCGGATTGGTTTCGGCGCGGACAGATCGTTTTTCTTGACGCGCCCGCCCAAGGGATCACCGCGCAAGTCAAACGAGACGAGGTAATCGATGGCGGCCGTGTGATCCTGCCTTGGGTGCGCCCGCGTGTACCGCTGCAGGTGGGGGGGCGGCTGCGCTTGACCGCCGGGTGCGACAAACGGTTCGATACCTGCCGCTTCAAGTTCGACAACGCATTGAATTTTCAGGGCTTCCCCGATCTTCCCGGAGAGGATTGGCTGACCGCCGTGCCCGCGCGCTCGGGTGATCTGAGCGGAGGGAGCCGAAGATGAGCCAGGAGATCGTCGATGCCGCACGGCGTTGGATCGGCACCCCGTATTTGCACCAGGCCAGCCGCAAGGGCGTTGGCACCGATTGCCTGGGCCTGGTGCGCGGCGTCTGGCGCGACGTGTTGGGCCACGAGCCCGAGGACGTGCCTCCCTATACGCGGGACTGGGCCGAGCCGCAGGGCGACGAGGTGCTGTGGCGCGCGGCAGAACGGCACTTGCACCAGGTGCGCCTGACCGATCAGGCCCCGGGCGATGTCTTGTTGTTCCGGATGCGCGCCGGTGCCATCGCCAAACATCTTGGGATCGCCGGAGAGGTCGGGCCGCGACCGACATTCATTCATGCCTATTCGGGGCATTCCGTTATCGAAAGTTCGCTTACCGCGCCCTGGTCCCGCCGTATCGTCGCGCGGTTCCGGTTTCATCAGGAGGTTTGACAATGGCCACTATCGTTTTGTCGGCGGCGGGTGCCGCCATCGGTGGATCTGTCGGTGGATCGGTTCTGGGCCTGTCCTCGGTTGTTCTGGGCCGTTTTGCCGGTGCCAGTCTCGGGCGCGTTATCGACCAGCGCCTGATGGGGCAGGGCTCGGACGTGGTGGAGCAGGGGCGCACCGACCGTTTTCGCATCACGGGCGCCGGCGAGGGTGTGCCGATTGCCCAGGTCTTTGGCCGTGTACGGGTCGGCGGGCATGTGATCTGGGCCAGCGCCTTCGAGGAAACGGTGACGCGCAGCGGCGGTGGCAAGGGCAGCCCATCGCGCCCCAAGACGGACTCGTATTCCTATTTCGTCAGCCTTGCGATCGCCTTGTGCGAGGGACAGATCGGTGGCGTGCTGCGTGTTTGGGCGGATGGGGTCGAAATTGCGCCTGAAGACCTGAACATGCGAATCTACGACGGGTCCGACGCGCAACTGCCAGACCCCAAGATCGAGGCTGTGGAGGGCGTGGGCGCGGTGCCGGCCTATCGCGGCACGGCCTATGTGGTGATGGAAGACCTGGAGCTTGGGCAGTTCGGCAACCGCGTGCCACAATTCAGTTTTGAAGTGCTGCGCCCTGATGCAGAAGACGCGCCCGACCGCGATCCGGTGCATGATCTGCGCGCTGTGGCCTTGATGCCGGGCACTGGCGAATATGCCTTGGCCACCACGCCGGTAACGGTGAAGTACGGGCCCGGGGAAAGCCGAAGCCTGAATATCAACTCGCCTTCGGGTCTGGCGGATTTCGCCACATCGGTGACGGCGCTGCGAACGGAGTTGCCCAAATGCGAGGCGGCATCGTTGATTGTCAGCTGGTTTGGCGACGATCTGCGCGCCGAATACTGCAGCTTGCGCCCCAAGGTCGAGCAAACTGAATTCGACGGCGAGGAAATGCCGTGGACCGTGTCGGGGCTGGCCCGTGCCGACGCGATGCCGATACCACAAGAGGGTGGCGCGGCGGTCTATGGCGGCACGCCGGCCGATGCCGCGGTGGTCGAGGCGATCCGCCATATGACTGCGCAGGGGCAGGGCGTGCTGTTCTATCCGTTCATCCTGATGGATCAATTGGACGGCAACGGGCGCACCGACCCGTGGAGTGGTGCGGACGATCAACCGCGCCTGCCGTGGCGCGGCCGTATCACGGGTGCGATGGCCCCGGGAATGCCCGGCTCGCCCGACGGAACGCCAGCGGCCGCCGAGGAGGTCGCGCAATTCGTCGGAACGGTTACGGCCGCCGACTTTGTCTTGGGAGATGGTGAAGTCACCTATACCGGGCCGGATGAATGGAGCTATAGCCGGTTCATCCTGCACTATGCCGCGTTATGTGCCGCGGCGGGCGGGGTCGAGGCGTTTTGCATCGGCTCGGAAATGCGCGGCCTGACGCAGCTGCGCGGTGCCCTTAACAGCTTTCCGTTTGTCGACGCCTTGCGCAGCCTGGCGGGCGAATGCCGGGCTCTGTTGGGGCCGGATGTCAAGCTGAGCTATGCCGCCGACTGGTCCGAGTATTTCGGATATCAGCCGCAAGATGGCAGTGCGAACCGCTTCTTTCACCTCGATCCGCTTTGGGCGGATTCGAATATCGATTTCATCGGTATCGACAATTACATGCCCCTGTCGGACTGGCGTGATGGTGATGCCCATGCCGATGCCGGTTGGAACAGTATCTATAACCCCTCCTACCTGATGGCGAATATCGAAGGTGGTGAAGGTTATGACTGGTTCTACCATTCCCAAGCCGCGCGTGCGTCGCAAATCCGCACGCCCATCACCGATGACCTTCATGGCGAGGCTTGGATCTGGCGCTTTAAGGACTTGCGCAGTTGGTGGGGCAACCCTCACCATGAACGCATTGATGGCGTTCGCCAGGAAACGCCCACCGCCTGGCAGCCCCGGTCGAAACCAATTTGGTTCACCGAGCTGGGCTGTGCAGCCATCGACAAGGGGACGAACCAGCCGAACAAGTTTCTTGATCCGAAATCATCCGAGTCGTCCTTGCCGTATTTCTCGGACGGGCAACGCGATGACTATATCCAGATGCAATACCTGCGGGCGATGTTCAGCTACTGGACCGATCCAGATAAAAACCCGCTGTCCGAGCTGTATGGTGGCCCCATGCTGGATATGAGCCGTGCGTTCGTGTGGGCCTATGACACCCGCCCATTCCCGTTCTTTCCGGGCAATCGCGCGCTTTGGAGTGATGGCGACAATTACGCCCGCGGACACTGGATTTCGGGGCGGATGGCAGGACGCTCGTTGGCTTCGGTCGTGCAAGAGGTCTGCCGTCGCGCCGGTGTTACGGCCGTCGACACCAGCCAGTTGCACGGCTTCATGCGAGGATACAGCATTTCGGATGTCGATACGGCACGGGGCATCTTGCAGCCACTGATGCTGACCTATGGGTTCGATGCGATCGAGCGCGACGGGACGCTTGTCTTCCGAATGCGCCGCGATTTGCGCGCCAGCGACGTTGATCCGGCGCAGGTGGTGGAAACCGACGAAATAGATGGCCGTCTTGAGATCACGCGCGCTGCCGAGGCCGAACTGGCCGGGCGGCTTCGGTTGCGGTTCGTCGAAACGGACGCCAGTTTCGAGGTAGCGGCCGAAGAGGCGGTTTTGCCCAATCAGGCCACGCATTCCGTTTCTACTTCGGATGTGCCGCTGGTTTTGACCCGGAGAGAGGGGCGCCAGATCCTCGAGCGGTGGTTGGCCGAATCCCGCGTTGCCCGCGACAGCGTCAGGTTGGCCTTGCCACCTTCGCAGATGAGGCTGGGGGCTGGCGACGTCATCACGCTTGATGCGTCGCAATTCCGCATCGACCGGGTCGAACAGGGCCCGTTCCAGATGGTCGAGGCCGTCCGGATCGATCCGGGCGCCTACGCGCCCGCCGAGATCGAAGAGCTGCCACCCAAGTCGACCCCTTTTGTCGCGCCGGTCCCGGTCGAGGCGCATTTCATGGACTTGCCTTTGTTGCGGGGCGACGAAGATCCGCACAGCCCGCATATCGCCGTTTCCGCCCGGCCTTGGCCTGGCAGCGTTGCGGTCTATTCCAGCCCGTCCGGCGCGGACTACACGCTGAACCAGGTGTTGGGCGCGCGGGCAACCATGGGCGTGTTGGAGACGCCACTAGAGGCCGGGCCTGTCGGTCTTTGGCATCGCGGGGGCGCGATCCAGGTGCGGCTGATCGAAGGCAGCCTGCAATCCGTGGCCCCCGAGGCGATCCTTGCGGGCGCGAACCTGGCCGCGATCGGGGGCGGCGCTGCCGACAACTGGGAGCTTTTGCAATTCCAAGAGGTCGAGCCCCTTGGCGAAAACCGTTTCATCCTGCGGCGCCTCTTGCGCGGCCAGTTCGGCAGCGATGCCCAGATGCCAGAGGCGTGGCCAATCGGCGCCCGTTTCGTGCTGATGGACGCAGCGCCTGAGCAGGTTCTGTTGCCTGCGGCTTCGCGCGGGATCGCGCGGTCCTTCCGTGTCGGGCCGGCCCGTCGTCCGGTCGACGACCCGTCCTATACCGAGTTTCAGTTGGCCTTTGACAGTGTCGGATTGCGGCCCTACGCCCCCGCGCATCTTAGGGGCCGCCGCGATCCGGCCGGCGCGCTGGGCATTGACTGGATTCGTCGCACGCGCATCGGCGGCGACAGTTGGGATGGTGTCGACGTGCCGCTGGGCGAGGAGAGCGAGCAGTATATCCTGCGCGTCGAACAAAACGGCGCGGTATTGCGAGAGGTGTTGCTGAACGCGCCGGGCTGGGTCTATTCCACCGCCGACGAAGTTGCCGATACAGGGGGTGCGCCGTACGAGATCGCGGTGGCGCAGGTATCCGCGACGGTTGGGCCGGGCTATTTCGCACGGCTGGCCATTGGCGCGGCTTGACCATGCGCCGTTTGACGCACACCGACATCGTGGCGGCAGCGCGGCTGATCTACCCGCTGCCGCCCAGGCAGGCGAACATCGCGCTTGGCGACTTGTTGAAACGGACGCGCAGTGCCGATATCTATCGGCGGCGCATGGCGTGCGTTCACCCGCAATGGGGGGACGGGACCCTGGCCGGTGCGGCGCGGCAGTTCGACCTGCTGCCCGAGCCACCGTTGAGCGATGCGCATTATCGCGCCTGCATTGTCGCCGTGTTGCAAGCGTTGGATCGTGAACGCGGCTAACCTTGCGCACAGGATATGCATTTTGGCGTTGCCGGGTCCAAGCGCAGGCGCTTGATTGCGATCGGCTCACCACAATCCGCGCAATAGCCGTATTCGCCCGCGTCGATGCGGTTCAACGCCGCCTTGATACGTTGCGCCTCGGCCTTGCGCCGCGCATCGGTGGCCTTGGCCATGGACTGGTGCATTAACGCATCCTGCCGCGACAGGCGGCCAATCGCCTGCTGATCAAGGGTAACCACCTTTTGCCCGGATTGCCCCATTTCGCTGGCCTTGGCGATTTCGGCCAGCCTGCATTCCAGCATGGAGCGAAATCGCGCGATTTCGGCATCATCCATTTTGGCGATCCTTTTCATCACGGGATTGCGTTTTTCACCGAACAGCCTATCTGCTACACTCTCGCCAGGTAAAGGAGCGACGCCATGGCTGAAACGCGCAAGAAACTGGCCGAGATCGACCCGGTCTGGTCCCAGATCCGCGACGAATCCGAGCAAGCCGTGCAGGACGAGCCGTTGCTGGGTGGGCTGATCCATTCCTCGGTTCTGCATCATGAAACGCTGGAATGCGCCTTGGCCTATCGCTGCGCGATGAAGCTTGCCTCGGGCGAGATGTCGGAACAGCTGATCCGCGAAATCTGCGACGCGGCATATCAGGACAAACCGTCGCTGGCGCAAGACGCGCGCGCCGATATCGCCGCCGTTTACGACCGTGACCCTGCCTGCCATCGCTTTTTGCAGCCGCTTTTGTTCTTCAAGGGCTTTCAGGCGATCCAGGCCTATCGCATTTCGCACTGGCTGTGGGAACAGGGGCGCCGCGACATGGCTTACATGTTCCAGATGCGCAATTCGGAAACCTTTGGCGTCGATATCCATCCGGCTGCAAGGATCGGGCGCGGGATCATGATCGACCACGCGCATTCCATCGTGATCGGGGAAACCGCAGTGGTGGGCGATAACGTGTCGATGCTGCATTCGGTAACGCTGGGCGGCACCGGCAAGGAAGAAGAAGACCGCCATCCCAAGATCGGTGACGGTGTTCTGATCGGGGCCGGCGCCAAGGTTCTGGGAAATATCCATATCGGCGCCTGTTCACGCGTGGCGGCCGGTTCGGTCGTGCTGCACGATGTGCCGCAGAAAACCACGGTGGCTGGCGTGCCGGCCAAGGTGGTGGGCGAGGCGGGCTGCTCGCAGCCGTCCATCACGATGGACCAGATCCTGAAAGATGCGCTTTAATTCACCCGAACCCGCCGAGCGACGCTGTGATCGCGCGGAGTAAGGATTTACATGTCATTTCTCACCCTATGGGCTGAGGCGGCCCTCACGTCCGCGGGCTTTTTCTGGATGGCGTTCTGGGCCTTCGGGCTGGGCTATGTCATCAGTGCGGCGATCCAGTTGTTCGTTGGGCGCGCGCAGATGCGCAAGGCCATGGGCCAGTCCGAGCCGCGCGGCGTGGCCCTGGGCACGTTTTTCGGCTTTATCTCGTCCTCGTGCAGTTTTTCGGCGCTGGCCACCACGCGGGCGCTGTTCGCCAAGGGCGCCGGTTTCGTGCCGTCGATGGCCTTTCTTTTGGCATCGACGAACCTGGTGATCGAACTGGGCATCGTGATCTCGGTGTTCCTAAGCTGGCATTTCGTGGTGGCCGAATACGTTGGGGGCGTG
>JAASTF010000201.1 GCA_021767525.1 Paracoccaceae bacterium | reverse complement strand
TCGCGGTCTTGTCGAAATAGGTTTCGACCCGCGCCCGCGTCGCGCCATAGCTGCCGCTCGCCTGGGGTGTCGGCGTCTGCATCGGATGTGCATCGGATGTGTATGCCTTGTGCATCAGTCGAAACCCAGCAATTCAAAGATTTCGCGGTCCTCCATCGGGGCCGGGCTCAACGGGTCGGTGCCCGCGTAAAGCTGCTCGGCCAGCCGGATGTATTCCGCCCGCGCCATGACGATGTCATCTTCGTCCGGCATCTCGAAAAGAGTCTTCTTTTTCAGACGGCTACGCCGGATCGCGTCGTAGTCGGGCATATGCGCGATGCGCTTGAACCCGACCTCGCGGCAGAACCGGTCCACCTCGTCGGTGTCGCGGCTGCGATTGGCCACACAGCCCGCCAGCCGCACCTTGTAGTTCGAGGACTTCGCCTGAACCGCCGCAATGATGCGATTCATGGCATATATTGAGTCAAAATCGTTCGCAGTCACAATAACTGCCCTGTCCGCGTGTTGAAGCGGGGCGGCGAACCCGCCGCAAACCACGTCGCCCAGCACGTCGAAAATCACCACGTCGGTATCTTCCAGCAGGTGATGCTGCTTCAGCAATTTCACCGTCTGGCCAACCACGTAACCGCCACAGCCCGTGCCCGCGGGCGGCCCGCCCGCCTCGACGCATTTCACGCCGTTCCAGCCTTCGGTCACGAAATCCTCGGGGCGCAGCTCCTCGGCGTGGAAATCCACCTCTTTCAGAATGTCGATCACCGTGGGCTGCAACTGCCCCGTCAGGGTGAAGGTACTGTCATGTTTGGGGTCGCATCCGATCTGCAAAACCCGCTTGCCCAGCTTGGAAAACGCGGCCGACAGGTTGGAAGAGGTGGTCGATTTCCCGATCCCCCCCTTGCCATAGACCGAGAACACCTTGGCCCCCTCGATCTTCATGCTGTCGTCCTGGTGCACCTGGACCGAGCCTTCGCCATCCTGCCCTTTCAGCACCGGCGGGCTTTTGACCCGGCGCGCTTCCAGCCCCGCGGCCTCGCGCATGTTGGCCCGGGCGGCGGGCGGGTTTTTCGTGTCCAATGGGCTCATGATGGGCTCCTTTTCGATACGGAACAGGCCCGCATCTTCATCTTGCCAAGAAAACTCCGGGGGGTGAGGCCGAAGGCCGAGGGGGGCTGGCCCCCCTGACCCCGCCCGCCGCAGGCGAAAGCGTATGCAATACGCGTGTTCATTCCGCGGCCACCCCTTCCACCCGGTCTTCCAGGGCGTCGGCGGCGTCTTGCAACGCGGCCAGGGTTTCGGCGTCGGGCTGCCAGTAATTGCGGTCGCTCGCCTCAAGCAGGCGGTTGGCCATGCGGCTTGATGCGACCGAGTTCAGATCGGCCAGACGCGCGCGCATCTCGGGGTCCAGCACGAAGGTTTCGCTCAGCCGCTGATAGACCCACGGTTCCACCTTGCCGGTGGTGGCCGACCAGCCCATCGTGTTGGTCACCTGTGCCTCGATCTGGCGCACGCCTTCGGCGCCGTGCTTCAGCATCCCCTCGAACCACTTGGGGTTCAGGCTGCGCGAGCGCGTCTCCAACGCCACCTGGTCGGCCAGGGTGCGCACCTTGGCGGCGCCGCGGGTCTGGTCACCGATATAGACGGCGGCCTCGGCCCCCTTGGCGCGCTTCACCGCGCGGGAAATGCCGCCCAGCGTGTCGAAATAATGGTCGACCGTGGTCACGCCCAGCTCGACCGATTCAAGGTTCTGATAGGCCACGTCGACATCTTTCAGCGCCTGTTGCAGCAGCGCGGGGTTGGCGTTGGCCTTGCCGTTCACGCCATAGGCGAAGCTTTTGCGCGCCTCGTAGGCATCGGCCAGCTCGTCCTCGTCGCCAAAAGCGCTGCTGTCGACCAGCGCGTTCACGTTCGACCCATACGCGCCCTCGGCGTTCGAGAACACGCGCAGAGCCGCCGTTTCCAGCGTGACACCCATCTTCTTGGCGTAATCCAGCGCGTGGGCGCGGATGAAATTCATCTCCAGCGGCTCGTCCGCCTGCGCGGCCTGCAACGCGGCATCGGCCAACAGGCGCGTCTGTAGCGGCAGCAGATCGCGAAAAATCCCCGACAGCGTGATCACCACGTCTATGCGCGGGCGGCCCAGCTCTTCCAGTGGGATCAGGTCGGCGCCCGACAGCCGGCCAAAGGCATCAAAGCGTGGCTTGGCGCCCAGCAGCGCCAGCGCCTGCCCAATCGGCCCGCCATCGGATTTGATATTGTCCGAGCCCCACAAAACCAGCGCGACCGAGCGCGGCAAATCCGGGTGCGTGTCCAGCAACAGTTGCGCCTGTTTCGCACCTTCGCGGCAGGCATAGGCGCTGGGCATCCGGAACGGATCGAAGGCATGGATATTGCGGCCCGTGGGCAGAATGTCGGCGCTGCGGATCAGGTCGCCGCCATGCACGGGCGGGATGAATTTCGCATCCAGCGCCCGCAGCAGCGCGGGGATTTCATGGTCTTGCGTCAGGATGTCCTGCACCCGTGCGCGGGTGTCGTCATCGGCGTCGTCCATCACGTCCGCATAGGCCGCGCGCTCGGCATCGCTCAGCGTCTTGCCCAGCACGTGCAGCCCGTCGGGGATCAGCGCGTCCTCGGTTTCCAGAAGCTTCAACCACATCTGCGCCGGGCCGATGCCGCCCATATCCACCGCCTCGGCCTGTTCGGCGATCAGGGTTTGCAGCTCGTCGCGCTCGGGCCCGTCTTCCATGCCGCGCCAGCGGATCAGGCTGTCTTTCAACTCGGCCAGACCCTTGTAAAGCCCCGAGGCCGCCAGCGGCGGGGTCATATGCGTGACCGTCACCGCGCCCGCGCGCCGCTTGGCCAGCGCCGCCTCGGACGGGTTGTTCGAGGCATAAAGATAGATGTTCGGCATCTCGCCGATCAGCCGGTCGGGCCAGTCGCGCGCGCCCATGCCGGCCTGCTTGCCGGGCATGAATTCCAGCGCGCCGTGCATCCCGAAATGCAGCACCGCGTCGGCCTGAAAGCTGTTCTTGAGCCACAGGTAGAACTGCACGAAGGCATGGGTGGGGGCAAATCCGCGCTCGAACAGCAGGCGCATCGGGTCGCCCTCGTATCCGAATGTCGGCTGCACGCCGACAAAGACATTGCCGAACTGCTGGCCCAGGACGAACACGCCGCGCCCGTCCGATTGCACCTTGCCGGGGGCCGGGCCCCACACGGCCTCGATCGCCTTCAGCGGCGGGGTGTTGGCCACGATTTCGTCGGCGCCGACATGCGCGGCCACATTGGCCTCTTGCCCGTATTGCCGCGCGTTGCCCTGCAAAACGGCGGCACGCAGATCGGCCACCGTTTCCGGCACCTCGATGTCATAGCCGTGATCGGCCATGCGCTTCATCGTGTTGTGCAGGCTCTCAAAGACGTTCAGGTAGGCGGCCGTGCCCACCGCGCCCGCGTTGGGCGGGAAACCGAACAGCACGATGGCCACCTTTTTCTGCGCCAGCTTGCGACGGCGCAGGCGCGACAGGCGCAGCACCTTTTCAGCCAGGCTCTCTATCCGCTCGACGCAGGGCGCCATCGCCCGGTCGCCACCCGCGCAGGGGCAGGCGTGCTGACAGCCGGTGCAGCCCTCGGCCCCGTGCCGCCCGCCGAACACGGTGGGGTTGGTCGCGCCGTCCAGCTCGGGCAGGGCGATCAGCATGGTTGTTTCAATCGGGCCCAGCCCCTGCTCGCTGGCGGCCCACTGGCCCAGCGTCTGAAACTCCAGCGGATGCGCGGTGATGTATGGCACATCCAGGCCCTTCAGAACCTCGACCGCGGCGTTGCTATCGTTATAGGCCGGGCCACCCACCAGGCTGAACCCGGTCAGCGACAGCAGCACATCCACCTTTGCGCCGCCGCCCTCTTGCGCAAAGAATTCCGCAATCGCCGGGCGGCCATCCAGACCCCCGGCAAAGGCCGGCAACACGCGCAACCCGCGCGATTCCAACGCGCGAATGACCGCGTCGTAATGCGCCGTGTCCGAGGACAGGATGTAGGACCGCATCATCAGCAAGCCCACCGTTCCCACGGCCCCCTTGGGGCCCTTGATATCGGCAGGGTCGGTGGTGATCCGGTCGCGCAGGTCGGGATGATACAGCGCGACCTCGGGGTATTCCAAAGGCGCCTCGGCCTGCGCGCCCAGCCAATCGGGGCGGGTGGCGGCGTATTTGCCCAGCAGATAGCGCACCATCTGTTCGATGTTGTCGTCGGACCCGCCCAGCCAATACTGCATCACCAGGAACCAGCTGCGCAGATCCTGCGCCTTGCCCGGGATCATCTTCAGGATCTTCGGCAGGCGGCGCAGCTGGCGCATCCGCTTTTCGCCGCTGTCGCTGTTGGGCTTGGACCCGCCGCGCAGCTTTTTCATCAGCTTCATCATGCCGCTGGCGGGCTGCGCCATGTCCAGGCGGCCCAGTTTGGTCAGCTTGATGATCTCGGCATCGGCGATGACGCCGATCATGCCGTCCACCCGCTCGCGCACCGCGTGCAGATCGGCGATGATGGGGCGAATATGCTCTTCCAGGAACAACAGGTTCGCCACGACCATATCGGCCTCGGCGATGCGGGCGCGGGTGTGCTCCAGCGCGTCGGGGGTTTCGGCCCATTCGGCGGCGGCATGCACCGTGACGTTCAGGCCGGGGAAATCCTTGACCAGGTTCAGCCCCGCACGCGCCACCGGGCCCGCCGCGTGGGCGTCCAGCGTGATAATCACGATGTTGTAGGGCTTGATGCCCGTTGTCACATCATCACCGCGCATAATGGGCCTTGGCCTCGTAAAGGGTGTCGACACTGATTTCGGAGACGCCGCGCTCGGCGGCGAAGGTTTCGGTGTTGCGCCGCGCCTTGCCGCGCACGAAGAACGGGATCTTTTTCAGTTCCTTCTCGGCCGCGGGCAGCCACACAACCTCGATCCCCGTGGCGGCCTCGGCGGCGGCCTGGGGTTCGGCCTCGGGCGCGGGCACCGCGTTCAGATCGCGCAGCTTGGCCTTGTGGCCGTGATGGCTGGCGCCGGCGTCGTCGTGGAATTCGAAATCGTCGCGGAACATGTGCAGCAGGTGTTCCTCCAGCCCCATGACCAGCGGATGCACCCAGGTGTCGAAGATCACGTTCGCGCCTTCGATCCCCATCTGGGGGGAATACCGCGCGGGGAAATCCTGCACATGCACCGGTGCGCTGATGACGGCGCAGGGGATGCCCAGGCGCTTGCCGATATGGCGCTCCATCTGCGTGCCCAGGATCATTTCCGGGGCCAGCGCCTCGATCGTCTGTTCGACCTCAAGGTAATCGTCGGTGATCAGCGCCTCGACGCCATATTCCTTGGCCAGCTTGCGGATCGTGCGGGCCTGTTCGCGGTTGTAGCAACCCAAGCCCACCACCTCGAACCCCATCTCGTCGCGGGCGATGCGGGCGGCGGCGGCCACATGGGTGCCATCGCCGAACAGGAACACGCGCTTTCCAGTCAGGTAGGTCGAGTCCACCGAGGCCGAATACCACGGCAGGCGCAGGCGGCCTTCGTCCAGCACGGTATTGCGCCCGGTGATCGCGGCGATCTCGGCCACGAAATCGCGGGTCGCGCCCACGCCGATGGGCACGGTTTTGGTAAAGGGCTGGCCCAGCTCGCGCTCCATCCAGCGGGCGGCGCTTTCGGCGGTTTCGGGGTACATCAGCACGTTGAAATGCGCGGCCCCCATGCGGGCGATATCGGCGGGCGTCGCGCCATAGGGGGCGACCACGTTCACGCCGATCCCCATGTCGGACAGCAGGGCGGTCAGCTCGGTGATGTCGTCGCGGTGGCGGAACCCCAGCGCAGTGGGGCCGATCAGATTGGCGGTCACGCGCGCGGTCTTTTCCATCGGTTTGGCAAGCGCCTTGACGATTTGATAGAACGTCTCATCCGCGCCGAAGTTTTCCTTGCGCTGGTAGCTGGGCAGTTCCAGCGGAATCACCGGCACCGGCAGGTCCATCGTCTCGGCCATGCCGCCGGGATCGTCCTGGATC
>JAASTF010000200.1 GCA_021767525.1 Paracoccaceae bacterium | reverse complement strand
TGCCATGACCCAAGCATCCGACAAAGATCGCGTCCTGATCTTCGACACCACCCTGCGCGATGGCGAACAATCGCCCGGCGCCACCATGACCCATGACGAAAAGCTCGAAATCGCCGAGCTGCTGGACGACATGGGCGTTGACATCATCGAAGCGGGCTTTCCCATCGCGTCCGAGGGCGATTTCAAGGCCGTAAGCGAGATCGCCGCACGATCGAAACAATCGGTCATCTGTGGTCTGGCCCGCGCCAATGCCGCCGATATCGACCGCTGCTGGGAGGCGGTGAAACACGCGGCCCGGCCCCGCATTCACACCTTCATCGGCACCTCGCCCCTGCATCGTCAGATCCCCGACCTGACGCAAGACGAAATGGCCGAGCGGATCCACGAAACCGTAACCCACGCCCGCAACCTGTGCGACAACGTGCAATGGTCGCCGATGGATGCCACCCGCACCGAATGGGATTACCTGTGCCGCGTGGTTGAAATCGCGATCAAGGCAGGCGCGACCACGATCAACATCCCCGACACGGTGGGCTATGCCGACCCGGGCGAAAGCGCGAAAATCATCCGCGGTCTGATTGAAACCGTGCCCGGCGCGGACGAGATCGTCTTTGCCACCCACTGCCACAACGACCTTGGCCTGGCCACCGCCAACAGCCTGGCCGCCGTGGCGGGCGGCGCGCGCCAGATCGAATGCACGATCAACGGGCTGGGCGAACGCGCCGGTAACACCGCACTGGAAGAGGTGGTGATGGCGATCAAGACGCGCCACGACATCATGCCCTGGTTCACCGGCATCGACACCACCAAGATCATGAACATCTCGCGCCGCGTGGCCAGCGCCAGCGGTTTCGCCGTGCAGTTCAACAAGGCCATCGTGGGCAAGAACGCCTTTGCCCACGAAAGCGGCATCCACCAGGACGGGATGCTGAAGAACCGCGAGAATTTCGAGATCATGCGCCCCGAGGATATCGGGCTGGCCGGCACCTCGCTGCCCTTGGGCAAACACTCGGGCCGCGCCGCCTTGCGCGCCAAGCTCAAGGATCTGGGCGTCGACCTGGCCGACAACCAGCTCAAGGACGTGTTCGTACGGTTCAAGGATCTCGCCGACCGCAAGAAAGAGGTCTATGACGAGGACATCCTCGCCCTTGTCCACGCGGGCGAGGATGCGGCGAACGACGCGCTGCAACTGAAATCGCTGCGCGTCACCTGCGGCACCGGCGGCCCGGCCGAGGCCACGCTGGTGATGGAGGTGCTGGGCGAGGAAAAAACCGCAACCCAGCACGGCGACGGCCCAGTGGACGCGACCTTCAAGGCGGTGCGCCAGCTGCATCCGAATGACGCGCATCTGCAGCTGTACCAGGTCCATGCCGTGACCGAAGGCACCGATGCCCAGGCCACGGTCAGCGTGCGGCTTGAAGAAGACGGCAACATCGCCACCGGCCAGTCCGCCGATACCGATACTGTCGTGGCCTCGGCCAAGGCCTATATCAACGCGCTGAACCGCCTGCTGGTGCGGCGCGGCAAGGTGGGTGAGGACCGCAAGGAAATCAGCTATCGCGACGTCAGCTGACAGCGCGGGCCGCGGTCAACGGGCCGTGCCCCCGGGCGCGGCCCCACCATCCCGTGGTGTGATCGACCGTCGCGCTGGCATGGGGTGCACCCCATGCGGATAACCGTGAACGGGCAAATTCGCGATCCGGCCCGGGTCGGGTACAATGACGCGATGAATTTTGCGCAGTTCGGCCATCTCATCGCCCGCGGCGCGACGATCGTGCCCTACGAGCTGATCTTCGACCGGCAAGAATTTCTTGATCGCTTCTCGACGATCTACCGCAAGATTTGCGAAGACATCCGCAAATAGGATCTGGCTGACGGCGACATATCGGAATCCACCATGCTCGGCCATGCGCCGCTGGACCGGGCGCTGGATCATCCCGAGCCGCTAAAGGATATCGTCGCATGGTATCTCGCAAGCGATCATATCTTTCCAGGATACCTCTCGCGCACCGCGTCCGATATCGTCGTCAACAGCGTCGATGATCTGCGCATCAAGGCCGACAAGCTGGCGATAACCGGGCGTTGCTTCCTGCGATAGATCGCAAACGCGCGCGCCCACCACTGCCAGTTTCCTCTCTCCAGAAATATCCCGGGGAGCGCGAGGGGCAGCGCCCCTCGCCCGGGCGACGCCGCGCAGCGGCGGCGCAAACCCTGCGTCGCGCGGCACGTGCGACACATCTCACCGGTCGAAAACGGCAGTCACCGCGGCCAACGCCTCCTCCAACCCCCAGGGCGCATTCACGACAAACAGCCCCGAGCCGACCATACGATGCCCCGGGCGCACCGGCGGAAAGGCGATCTCGTGCCGCAGCGCGCCGGGAAGCGCCTGCGCCTCAAGCGCGCGCAGCATCGGACGGTGCGCGGCGCTGGTCAAAACCGGATACCACAGGGCGATCACGCCCACGTTCCATTTGCGATGCAGCTTGGCGATCTGAGCGGGGATGGCGGCGTAATCCGCCTTCACCTCGTAGCTGGGATCGATCAGCATCAATCCCCGGCGCGGGGTGGGCGGACAGACGGCCTGCGCCATCTCGAACCCGTCCTGCCGATGCACCCGCAGCAGGGTGCCGGCGAGCGCGGCGCTCAGCCCCGCATGTTCCTGCGGATGCAGTTCGGCCACGTGGCCCGCATCGCCCCGGCGCAGGAAATGCGCCGCGATCAGCGGCGAGCCGGGATAGGCGCGGGTCCCGTGCACCGCGCGGATGTCGTCCAGAACCGCGCGATAGGGCGTGCCGGCCAGCGCGCCTGCCGCCAGCACCGCCTCGATCCCCGCGGCGGCCTCGCCAGTCTTGCGCGCCTCGGCGCTGTCCAACTGGTAAAGGCCGCGCCCGCCATGGGTTTCGATGTAACTCAGCGGTTTGTCCTTGCGCGTCAGATAGGCCAGCATGGCGGCCAGCGCCGCGTGCTTGTGCACATCCGCCGGATTGCCCGCGTGATAGATATGTTGATAGGACAGCATTCCCCGCCATATCCCATGCCATGACCACCGCCAAGCCCGATCCCGCCGCCCCTGCGCCCCTGACCGAGCGTATCCGCGCCTGCCGCATCTGCGCCGACCGCTTTGCCGCCACCCACAGCGCGCATCGCCCGCGCCCGGTGGTGTGGTTCCGCCCCGAGGCGCGCCTACTGATCGCAAGCCAGGCGCCGGGCATGCGCGCGCATAAATCGGGCCGCCCGTTCGACGATCCGTCGGGCGTGCGCCTGCGGCACTGGCTTGGGCTCAGCGACGAGGAATTCTACGACCGCGCGCGCGTGGCCATCGTGCCGATGGGGTTCTGCTTTCCGGGCTATGACGCCAAGGGCAGCGACCTGCCCCCGCCCCGCGTCTGTTCCGAAACATGGCGCGCGGCGGCGCTGGACAGCCTGCCGAATATCCGCCTGACCGTGGTTATCGGCGGCCATGCCCACCGCTGGCATCTTGGCACCCGCGCGCCCGTGACCGAAACCGTGGCCGGCTGGCGCGACCATGCGCCCGGGCTTTTCCCCTTGCCGCACCCGTCTTGGCGCAATACCGCTTGGCTGAAACGCAATCCCTGGTTCGAACGTGATCTGCTGCCGCCCCTGCGCGCCGCGGTCCGAAAGGTTCTGGATGACTGACACGCAAACCCCGCTTGACCGCGCCTTTTTGGCGATGGACGCCGCACCCGAAGACGACGCCGCCCGCGCGCGCTATTACGAGGTGCTGGCCGATACCGAGCTGTTCCTGGTCCTGCGCGAAGAGCCTACGGGCGACCAGATCGCCCCCGACGTGTTCGACCTGGGCGACCAGACCTTCGTCGTCGCCTTCGATGACGAGGAACGGATGGGCCATTTCACCGGCGGCCCTGCACCCTATGCCGCGATCTCGGGCCGGGTGCTTGCGGGGATGCTGGCGCCCCAGGGCGTCGGGCTGGGCATCAACCTCGAGGCGGGGCCGACATCCTTCCTGATCCCGCCCGAGGCGCTGCAATGGCTGGTCGATACGCTGGGTGCGGCGCCGCAGCAGGCGCAGGCCCGCGTGGTGGCGATCCACGCACCGGGAAAGCTGCCGCAGAAAGTGCTGGATGCGCTGGCCGAGCGCCTGACCCGGGCCGCCGGTCTGGCGCAGGCCGCGTTCCTGGTCGAGGCCGAGTATGACAGCGGCGCGCGCGCCCATATGCTGGCCGTTCTGGGGGCCGAGGATCGCGCCCACGCGCCGCTGGCGAAATCGGTGTCCGAGGCGCTGACCTTTTCGGGGATCGAGGCCGGTGCGCTGGACGTGGTGTTCATCGGTGCGGACGATCCGCGCCTGCCCACGATCGAGGCGTTCGGGATGCGGCTGGATATACCGCCCGCGCCCGAACAGCCCCGGGTCGAGCGTGTCGCGCCGGGCATGGACCCGGACAAGCCGCCGAAACTGCGTTGACCGGGATGGTGGGCAGACCTGCCCACCCTACAGGCGCGTGCGGATCGTAGGATGGGCAATATTGCCCACCATCGCCCAAACCCCCGCCTCAATACCCCGCGCTGCGATCCACCACGTGCAAAAACGGCTCGCCCGCCTCGCCGCGGCGGATGTTTTCGGCGATCACCCGTGCTGCCGTGGCCGGCCGCGTGGTCGAGGCGATATGCGGCGTCACCGTCACCTTTTCATGCGCCCAATAAGGGTGCATCACCGGCAGCGGCTCCTTTCGGAACGTATCCAGCACCGCGTGCGCGATATGGCCCGATTCCAGCGCAGCCAGCAGCGCCGGATCGTCGATCAGCGCCCCGCGCCCTGGGTTCAGGATCATCGCGCCCTTTGGCAGTTGCGCCAGCGTGTCGGCGTTCAGGATATTCTCGGTCGCGGGCGTGTGCGGCAACAGCAGCACCAGGATCTGCGCCGTGCCCAGCGCCTGCGCCAGGCCGTCATCGCCCGACAGGCAGGTGATGCCCGGCACGTCCTTTTGCGTCCGGCTCCACCCCGTCACCGGGAACCCAAGCGCCGCCAGCGCCTGCCCGCAGGCCTGCCCCAGCGCGCCCAGCCCCAGAATGGTCACTGGCCGGTCCTGCGCCACCGGCGGGCTGTAGCTGCGCCACTTGCCGTCTTGCCCGTGGATATGCAGGTCCATCCCCAGATGCATCCGCAGGGTATGGCCCACCACCCATTCGACCATGCCCTGGGTCAGGCCCGCCTCGTCGACCATGCGGCACAGCGGCTGGGTCAGCGTATCGTTGCCCACCACGTCCTCGACCCCGGCCCACAGGTTCAACACCGCCTTGCAGCGGGTGTAGGGCGTGAAATCCTGCAGCTTGGAATTGGGCGCATAGACGATGTAATCGACCTGCTCGGGCGGAAACTCGGTGCGCAGATCGGCGTCGATCCCGGCGTCGGCGAGGGCGGTTTTCAACGGAGTCTCGTAGTCCTCCCACTTTTCCGAGCGGGCGGCGAACAGCACATTGACGGTCATGATTTACCTCGGTCTGTGAACATGGGCGCTTTGCATCAGGCCAAAGGCGGCCATCAGCACCAGCATCGCCGAGCCACCATAACTGACCAGCGGCAAGGGCACACCCACCACCGGTGCCAGCCCCATCACCATCGACATGTTGACCGCGAAGAACAGGAAGAACGTCATCGCGATCCCCAGCGTCAGAAGCGAGGAAAACCTGTCGCGGTTGTTCAACGCGGACACCACGCAAAAGACGATGATCAGCGCGTATAGCAGCAAAAGCGACGCCGCGCCCACAAAGCCGAACTCCTCGGCCAGCGTGGTAAAGATAAAGTCGGTGTGCTTTTCGGGCAGGAAATTCAGCCGGCTTTGCGTGCCCTGCATGAACCCCTTGCCACCCCATCCGCCCGAGCCAAGGGCGATTTTCGCCTGCGTGATGTTGTAGCCAGCGTCCAGCGGATCCTGGCTGGGGTCCAGGAAGATGTCGATGCGGCGATACTGGTAATCCTTCAGCAATTGCCACGACGTGCCGCGCGATTGCAGCACCGCCACCACCAGCCCCACACCCGCGGCGATGGCGCCC